>QBLT01000170.1 GCA_003249105.1 Leptolyngbya sp.
GCTCCATGCAGCGTCTGAGGTAGTTGCTAGGCTCGTAGAGGGTCCAAAAGCCTTCGACATATTCGCGGGCGATGTCGGTGACGGGGCGGGTGGGCACAAAGTTCATCAGCGTGTTTTGGTCGCCGGTAGCGGGGCCGGTGCTGTCTATCAGGCGTTCCTCTTTTCTCAGCCGCTCCCAGAGGGCGGTGTTGGGCAGCGCTTGCAGCAGGCCCAGCATGGGTTGGGGAATGCTGGTCTCTTCGATAAAGGCCTGGATGCGATCGCCCGCCCCGGCCCGCTCGCCATCGAACCCCAGAATAAACCCGGCATAGATCAACATCCCTGCCGCGTTAATTTTGGTGCAGGCCTCCACCAGCGGGTTGCGGGTGTTTTGCACCTTGCGCGTGGTGGCCAGGCTGTCCTGGTCAGGGGTTTCAATGCCCAAAAAGACGGCGTAGAATCCTGCCTCGCCCATCAGCTGGAGCATTTCGTCGTCCTCGGCCAAATTCACCGAGGCCTCGGTCATAAACGTAAACGGGTAGTTGTGCGACTGCATCCAGGGGATCAGCTCCCGCAGGAACAGCTTGACATTGCGCTGGTTGCCGATAAAGTTGTCGTCGACAATGAACAGCGAGCCGCGCCAGCCCAGGTCGTAGAGCGCTTGCAGTTCGGCCAGGGCCTGGTGGGGCGCTTTGGTGCGCGGCTTGCGGCCATAGAGCGAAATAATGTCGCAAAACTCGCAGTTAAACGGGCACCCCCGCGAAAACTGCATCGCCATCATAAAGTACTGATCCCTCTGGAGCAGGTCGTAGCGGGGCATTGGGCTGTGGGTGACGTCGGGCTTGTCGATGGAGCGAAAAATGCCCTGGGTTTCGCCGCGCTCCAGCGCCTCTAGAAACAGGGGCACGGTCATTTCCCCTTCGTCGAGCACAAGAAAATCCGCCCCAAAGGCCAGGGCATCCTGGGGCACTGAGGTAGGGTAGGGGCCGCCCACCGCCACGGGTTTACCCAGATCCCTGGCTTTTTGAATCAGCCTCTGAAAGTCGGGCTTTTGCACCAGCATGGCGGAGAGAATGACAATGTCGCACCAGGCCCAGTCGGCCTCGGTTTCTGGATTGACGTTGCGATCGCAAAAGCGAATCTCCCACTCAGTGGGCAGCAACGCCGCCACCGTGATAATTCCCAGCGGTGGCAAAACGGCCTTGAGACCCGCGATCGCCATAAAGCGATCGTAGGACCAAAAAGACTGGGGAAACTTGGGATATAAAAGTAGAGCTTTCATAAATTTGTTTGGTAAAGGGGCTTTAAATCGGTGAGAGATCTTTTCCGCAGCTATACAAATTGATCTGACAAAGACACAGCCATCGCCCCTAGCTGTAGTCGGGGCAATCACAAAAATTCTGAAATATGCCCATGCTAGGCCAAACCCTAGACAGAGTTGGTCCTTCAAAACCGATCAATGCGTTGGGTTTGGTCCTCGATAACAGAATCCAACGACTAAATTGAGCCACAAGTAGGAATGGGCTTGTGAAGTTGAGACTTGAAACGAAAAACTCATTGCAACCGTTGAAAGCGCGGCGCTGGTCAAAACTGAGATTATTCTGAATAATCCCAAGAATTTAGACAGGATTTGGCGGTTGTAGCTGTAGCTCTTGGAGTCAGTATAGGTCTACCCTCCAAATGTGGGAACCCGGCAGCGACCCATCGGTTACATCTCTCAATGTTTGTATTACTTAAACAGCAAAATTGCGGCCAATTGCCGCATCTAAAAAGAGTTAGAATAGGCTGAAATTAGTCCTCAATTACCTCTTTGGGGACAGGTTTTAAAGCTGGTTTTGTGCCTGTCCTGTGTTCCCTATACTCTCTCAGAGAGCGTTTGCAAAGTGAGTCGCTGTAGCTTTAGCACCGGCTGATCCCCACTTTCGCTACAAGAAATAGGACTTTTCAAACATCCTCTCAACCTAATTACAGTCTGAGAGACTACTCAACTCTATTTTTCCACCAGCTCGCGGAACCAGTTGTCGCTCCACAACTCGTCAAAGGCAGGCTCGGTGCGGGCCTCTTCTCGATAGTCAGGATCGAGGCGCACCGCCTGTTGCAGCGCTTCCATGGCGTTGTCGAACTGGCGCTGGAGGGCGTAGCAGAGAGCCTTGTGGTAGTGGGCTTTAGGGTAATCGGGGTCGAGGGCGATCGCCTTATCAAAGCTCTTAATCGCATCCTCATCGCGACCTAGCTTCACTAGCGCCAGGCCCCGGTTGTCCCAGCCCTTGGGGGCCTCGGGGTTAAAGCGGGTGGCTTTGTCAAAGCTGGCTAGGGCGTCGTCGTAGCGCTCCAGCTCAATCAGCGACAGACCCCGGTTGAGCCAGGCGATCGCATCGTTGGCCTGGTACTCCACCGCCTTATCAAAGGAGTTAAACGCCTCCTCGTGCTGCTGCAAAATACCGTAGGACACCCCCCGATTTACCCAGGCTTCGTGGTATTCGGGGTGAATCGCTAGGGCTTTGTCAAAGGCGGCGATCGCATCTTCGCGGCGCTTGAGGCGGCTCAGCACCATGCCCCGGTTGAGCCAGGCCTTGGCATCGTCGGGGGTGATTTCGGTGAGCTGGTCAAACACCCCCAGGGCATCTTCGTGGCGGCGCAGCTCGCGGAGAATCAGGCCCTTTTGCATCAGGGCGACCGTGTGCTTGGGCTCTAGCTCCAGGGCATGGTCGAGGGAGGCGATCGCCCCCTCCAGCTGCTCTAGGGCCTGCTGGGCCTGGGCCCGGTTGAGCCACACCTGGGTGTTGACCGGCTGAATGTCGAGGGCTTTGTCGTACTCGGCCACCGCCAGGGCGTAGTCACCATCAGCTAGATAGCGATCGCCCCGGCCAATATATTCATCGGCAGTGAGAAATAGCTGAGGCCGGTTGGTCTCCAGCCGACTAATCTTATCGGTGATTGTCTCGAACTGCTGCCGCGCCTCGCTCATAAACGAGTCGGCCAGGTACTGGGGCGATACCTCGCCCAGGCGGCGCATAATGTCGTCTTTTTGGTGCTGGGCCTCGGCCTGGATGGCCTCTAGCCGCACCCGGTAGGTCTGCTGCAAGTCTCCCAGGCGACCTAGGGTGACCTCGCGCCCGGCCTCGATATCGGCCTCCAGGCGGGCAAAGCGCTCGGCCATTTCGGCCATCAGCCCGTCGAGCTGGGTGCGGGCTGCTGCCTCGCGCTCGGCGGTATTGGTGCCCAGGGTGGCCAAATCTTCGCTGAGTCGAGCATCGAAGGTGTCGATTTTGTCGAGGACGCGATCGCGGCGGGTAAAGATCGACCCGCGCACCTGATTGAGCTGCTCGGTAAAGGCTGCCTCCATGGCCCGCAGCCCGTCGAGCACCTGGAGCTGCTGCTCGCCCGCTGCCTCTTGCAGCACCCGCACCTGCTGGCGAAAGGCGTTGGCGGTGCCCTCCACATCGGCCAGCAGGGTCGATCGCTGAATCTCAGCCTCGGTAGCCATCTGGCTGAGCTGCCCCTGCAACGCCTGGGCCGTACGCTGAAAGTCGTCGAGGGTGTTTTGCTGGCGGGCATCCACCTCAGTGCGCACATCGGCAAAGCGCGCCAGGGCCTCATCCGCCGCCCGGCGCAGGTCGCCCAGCAGCATGTCCTGCTGCTTCTCAATATCGAGCTTCAACCCGCCAAACTGGGCCAAAAACTCGTCGGCCTGGCGGCGCAGATCGGCCAAAATGCGGCTGCGCTGGCCATCTACCTCGCCGCGCAGGTTGGCAAACCGCGACGTAAATTCGTCGATGGAGCGCTGAATGGTTTGCAGCGCCAAGTCGCGCTCGCCTAGGGCGCTGACTTGCAAGTCGCCTAGCTGGCGGCTAATCTCATCGGTCTGGGTTTGCAGACGGGTGAGACTGCCCTGGCGCAGCACCTCTAGGGCCTCGGCAATGGTGGCGGCCTGGCGCTCTACCTGGTCGCTGGCCTGGGTGGTGAGCTGCTGGCGCAAGTCGGCCAGGGCCACCATGACGCGATCGCGCTCCTCCTGCATCGCCAGCGTCATCGTGCCCATCTGGTCGGCGAAGCTGGTTTCGGCGTTGCCGATCTTTTGCAGCACCGCATCTTGATGCACTTCCACATCGCTGCGCAGGCGGTTCACATCGCGCAAAAAGCCGGTCTGGTTTTCTTCTAGGGTGCGAAACACCACGTCGCGCTGGAGCTGGGTGTCTTTGCGCAGGGTGGTGATCTCGTCATCGGCGGTGGCCCGCAGCCCGGTGAGGTGACCGACAAAGTTGGCCTCGGTTGACTCTAGCTTCACCTGCAAGTCGCCCAGGGTCGACTGCCAGTCATTCATGGTGCGCGCCTTAAATTCCGCTAGGTCATCCACCAGCCGGTTGAGCACCTGTTTTTTGGTAACGGCTTCCTCTTGGAAGCGATCGGTGCGGCTGTCTAGCTCAGCGGCTCGCTCCTTCGCCTGGGCCAGAATGTAGTCGAGGTCGCGGGTGGCGGTTTGAATCTTGGTTTCTAAATCGGTGATGTCGTTTATCTGGTTGCGCACCACGACCGACACTTCTTGAATCACCGATCGCCGCATCAGCCACAGCATCACCACGCCAACGCTGAGCAGCAGCAGCAGGGTGCCCAGCATGACAAAGAATAGAGTGGTGGCGCGGCGAAAGGCCAGATCGGCCTCGGTGCTCAGGCGCTCTAGCTCGGCGGTGGTTGACGCCTGGGCCAGCAGCACCGGTTCTGGGGCTTGGGCAACGAGTTGAGGCTTGCCCAGTTGAGCATCTTGCGCGATCGCAGGCCGCACGACCCCGCCGCCGATCAACATCAGCGCCAGCAGCAATAGGGGTCGGGGAACATCGGCCAAGGAACGCATGGGCTGCCTCATCAGGACTGTCCTAATGGAATAGGACTAGGATACCTGATACTTCAAAGGGTTAGGGCAGGGGCCAGCAACATTTGGCTGGGGGGGTACCGGCCGCTATTGGCCTTGCTAACGGCCATAGTTGTAGCCGTTGGGCAAAATTGTGGTGCCGTCGCAGCGGCTCTCGACCAGATCGGCCCCCGTGGCCCGAAACAGATTACACCGGCTGAGGTTGGCTCCTTTGAGGTTGGCCCCTTCGAGCTTGGCGGCGCTGAGGCTAGCCCCCTCCAGGTTGGCGGCGCTGAGGTTGGCCCCGCGCAGATCGGCCCCGCTGAGGTTAGCTCCTTCCAGGTTGGCATCGTGTAAATTGGCGCTGCGCAGGTCGGCACGGCCCAGGTCGGTTCCGGTCAGCAGGGCGGCTTGTAGGTCGGCCCCGTAGAGGTTGACATCGCCCAAATGGGCTTTTACCAGGCTCGCGCCCCCCAGCTTCGCCCCGCTGAGGTTGCCGTAGGGAATGTAGCTTTCGTCTAGGCAGCTGCCCTGCAAATCGATCTGACGCAAATCTACTTCGAACAATTCAGCCCCGGTCAAATCGATCGCCGCAAAGCATCGCTGACCGGTTTGGTATGCCGCTAGTAGGGCGTCTTTTGTAAGTTGCTCCATCGCTGTTGCTGAAATCAGGCCGCAAACCTGAGTATTTGTGCTCAACTAAACATCCCTTGCCAATGTAAACGTTTACGTTTCGCAACATGAGCCCGTTAAGCTTCTCTTCAGGTTTTTGGGCCCCACGGTTCGCTGGGGCCGGTCTTGCTACTCAATTTTTCCCATCGGGCTTTTCGTGCGGGATGCCAGGCTTACCTGGCGCTCAGCACCAGGCTATCCCATGTTTTTCTGTAGGCTACACTGATCACACCCGCCCGGTGCGGCCCGTGATGGCCCTTTGGGTTGGCCTTTGATCATCGCACCCTCCCCTCTGGCCATGCCCGACGCTCTGGTTTCCATCGCCCAGCACTACCACAGCCGTACCAAGTACGACCCCGACAGCCTCAAGTCGAAGGCGCGGCCCCTCGACTACAGCCGTCAGCCCACCCCCTTTAAGGCCTACCGGGTGGGGACCGAGATCGATCTCAAACCCTACATAGATGAGAGCAGCCCACCGGAGCCAGACAGCGAGCGGGTCGATTGGATGCGGCTGTCGCGGCTGCTGATCAACGCCTACGGGCTGACGGCTAAGTTCCCGACCGACACGGGGCAGACTTTTTATCTGCGATCGGCTCCCTCGGCGGGGGGGCTGTATCCGGCAGAGATCTATATTATTTCGCGCGGTACTCGGCTGCTGCCAGCGGGGCTCTACAACTACCAGGCGCGCAGCCACAGTCTCTGGCGCTACTGGGATGACCACGGCTGGCAGCAGCTACAGCGGGCCTGCTTTTGGCACCCGGCGCTGGAGGCCACCCATCTAGCCCTCGTTGTGACGGGGGTGTTTTATCGCTCGGCCTGGCGATACCAAGACCGGGCCTATCGCCGCATTTGCCTTGATGTGGGCCATCTGCTGGGTAATCTGGAGCTGGCCTGCGCCCTGGTTGACTATCGCCCCCACTTGGTGGCCAGCTTTGCCGACGAGGCCGTGGCCGAGCTGCTCTACCTTGACGCTAGCCAGGAGGGGGCGCTGGCGGTGCTGCCCCTGGCCGACCTGCTGATGGTGGAGCAAAACCTGCCCTGTGCTCAGGTGGCCTTTGCTATGTCGCCCCAGACCCAGTTCCCCACGGTGCCCGATGGGGAGTTGCTGAGTTACTTTCACCAGGCGACCACCATTGCCCCCACCGCAGATGTCCCTCCGTGGGCGATGCGCCCCACGGGCGACATTCCCCGGCCCGCCGACACCCTTGAAGATAAGTACAACCTGCCCTTTGGGTTGCGGGTGCCCATGACCACTGCCCCGATCGCCTGGGGACCCCACCTAGAGGAGCTTGAGATCACGCTATTTAAGCGGCGATCGACCCGGCGCTACAGCGGTGGCTCGATTTCTCTGGGGTCGCTGAGGCTATTGCTTGACTTTGCCTATCAGCCCCACCACTACTCCAACCAGGGGTTAGACCCTGACCCCGACTACGGCGATCGCACCCTGGTACATACCTTTGTGGTGGCCTGCGGGGTGGAGGGGCTCGACGACGGCTGTTACTACTACGCCCCCCGCAGCGAGGAGCTGCGTCAGGTGCGGTTTAAAAACTTTCGCCGCGAACTGCACTACCTCTGTTTGGGGCAAGAGCTAGGCCGTGATGCCGCTGCCGTGGTGTTTCACACCGCCGATTTGGCCGGGGCGGTGGCGGCCTACGGCGATCGCGTCTACCGCTACCTGCACCTCGATGCCGGGCACCTGGGTCAGCGGCTCAATTTAGCCGCCGTTCGTCTGGGGTTAGGGGTGAGCGGCATCGGCGGCTTTTTCGACGACCAGGTCAACGAGGTGCTGGGCATTCCACCCGACGAAGCGGTGATTTATATTACGACTCTGGGACAGCCGGGGTAGCTAGGGTAGTCTAAACAGTAGGATTTCATCCCCTAGATAGATTATTTTTTCTGCTTAGTTGTGGCGTTGTGCTATGGCCCAGCCTCAGTCCCGAACCCCCGTGACAGGTAGCCCTTTGTCCCAGGCTGCGCTGCCGCGCGACCCGGACAGCCTGCTGCTGCTTGTTGCGGCTGACGTTGAGCGCACCCGGTTTAACCCGCCTGCGGCGATCGCACCCCAGACCGCCCCCCCGATCGAGGCCACCACCCTGAGCCAAGCGTTGGATTTGTGGCTTACTGGCCGGGCAGGCCGGGCCGTCCTGGATCTGAGCTGGGCCGACGGCAGCGGGCTAGCCTTTTTAAGTGTTTTGAGCGCATACCAGCAGCGCCCGCTGCCAGTAGTCGTGCTGGTTGAGGCGGGACAGGAGCGCGCCGCTCTGGAGGCGATGAAGCTTGGGGCCGCTGACTATCTCTTTGTAGAGGACTTCACCCCTGAAGCCCTCTGGGCCAGGCTGAATTTAAAGCCTCAGCCTAGCCCAGGGTGGCAGCGACCGATGGCCGATACCTCAAACCCGACCTGTCAGCCCTACCAAAATCTGGTCGAAAACTCTCCCGACATTATTGAGCGGTTTGATCGCAGTCTGCGCCATCTCTACGTCAGCCCAGCGTTAACCAGAATTTTGGGCATTGATGCGGCCGCCTTTTTGGGCAAAACCTGCCGCGAGCTCGGTTTTGACGACACTATGGTCAACGATTGGGAAGCCGCCGCCGCCGTGGTGCTGGCCACCGGGGAAAAACAGGTGATTGAATTTGCCGCCCCAACCTTGGTCGGCGTGCGGCACTTTGAGATGGCGATCGCCCCTGAGTGGTCAGAGCCAGGCCAGATAGGGTCGCTGCTGTGCATTTCGCGCGATATCAGCGATCGCGTAGCGGCCCAGCAGACCCAGCAGCAGCTACTCACCGCCGCCCGGTCGGCCCAGCGCGAAGCCCAGGCGGCCCGAGATGGGCTAGCCCGTGTTTTTGACCGCATCAACGACGGCATTATTGCCTTTGACCGCGATTCGCGCTGCGTGTACCTCAACCCCAGCGGCGAGCAAATCTTAGGACAAACGGCCTTAGAGATCCTCGGTAGACAGGTCTGGGCTGAGTTCCCCGAGGCGCTAGATACCCCCATTTACGAGGTCTACCACCGCGCCATTGAGCAGCAGCAGCCTGAATTTTTGGAGTACTACTTTCCGCCCTTAGACGGCTGGTTTGAGGTACGGCTCTACCCCGACAGCGACGGTATCACGGTCTACTTTACAGATATCAGCGATCGCAAAGCCGCCGCTGCCCAACAGCAGCAAACCGAGGATCTGCGCCACGAACTCACCCTGCTTGAACAGATTGTCGATTCAGTCCTGGCTGGCTACTGGGACTTTGACTTTCAGCACCAGACCGCCTACTACAGCCCTGGCCTCAAGGCCATGTTTGGCTATGCCGAAGACGAGCTGCCCAACCGGTTCGATACCTGGCAGCAGATTGCCTTTGCCGATGATATTCCCAAGGCTCTGGCTTCCCTCGATCGCCATGTGCAGAGCCGAGGCGAGGTGTTGCACTACGCTGAGGTGCGCTACCGCCACAAAAATGGGGCCACCGTGTGGGTACTTTGCGCTGGCCAGGTAATCGAGTGGGATGAGGCTGGCCAGCCCTTGCGCATGGTGGGCTGCCATGTTGACATCACCCCCCTCAAGCAGGCTGAGGCGCAGCTGAGAAAAAATCAGGCCCACCTGCAAGCCGCCCAGCGTATCGGTAACCTGGGCAGTTGGGAGTTTGAGCTGGCTACCGAGCAGATCATCTGGTCAGACCAGGTTTACCACATTTTTGGTCTAGAGGTAGGTGCCTGCCCCGCCAGCTTTGAGGCCTTGCAGAGCTACTTTCACCCGGCGGATCAAGACCGCCACCGCCAAACCGTAGAGGCGACCATTGCCACCCATCAGCCCTACGACGAAGAATTTTGCATTCTGCGTGCCGACGGCAGTCTGGGCTACATTCACGTCAAGGGTGAAGTCTTGGTAGACGGGGCCAACCAGCTAACCCACCTGACGGGCACGGTGCAAGATATTAGCGATCGCAAACGCAGCGAGGTTGAGCGCCAGCGGGCTGAAACTCAGCTGCAAGCCCTGTCGCTGCGGCTGTCCCTAGCTTTAGAGTCAGGTCGCATTGGCACCTGGGACTGGGATCTTTGCCAGGCGGTTCACTGGGATCAACGCATGTACGAAATCTGGGGCTTTGAAGGCCTCGGCCGAGCCGCCGTCTTCGACGACTGGGCGGCTCGCGTCCATGGCGACGACTGGCCCACCGTGGAGGCCGCCATCCACCAGGCCCTGCAAGATGGCTTGCCCTACGACATCGAGTTTCGGTTCTACCGCCCTGACGGCGAGCTGCGGTGGGTGCGCGCCGCCGCTGTGGTGCAGCGATCGCCCGCCGGAGAAGCCCTGGCGATGGTGGGCATTAACTATGACATTACTGAGCACAAGCGGGCCGAAGCCGAGCTGCTGCGCACCACCGCCCAGCTCAGGGCGTCTAACCACGAGCTAGAGGCCTTTGCCTACTCGGTCTCCCACGATCTGCGCGCCCCGCTGCGGGCGATCGACGGGTTTAGCCGCGCCCTGATCGAAGACTACGGCGACCAGTTTGGCGAAGAGGGGCTAGATTATTTCAACCGCATTCGTCACAATGTTGGCCGCATGGGGCAGCTGATTGACGATCTGCTGCGGCTGTCGCGGGTGTCGCGCCAGACCATGACCTTCGTGCCCGTTGACCTCAGCGCCCTGGTGCAGGAGCAGATCGATGAGCTGCAAAGGATCGCCGCCGAGCGCACCGTCGCCGTCGCCATTGCTCCCGCGCTCACCGTGACCGCCGACCCAACGTTGATGCGGGTCGCGATCGCCAACCTGGTGCAAAACGCCTGGAAATTTACGGCTCACCAACCCAGCGCCCGCATCGGGTTTGGGCTCGAAATGCAGCAGGGTGAGCCCGTCTACTACCTGTGCGACAACGGTGCCGGATTTGATATGGCCTATGCCGACAAGCTGTTCGGCGTGTTTCAGCGGCTGCACAACACCGGCGAGTTTCCCGGCACCGGCATTGGCCTGGCGACGGTGCAGCGAGCGATTCACCG
>QBLT01000171.1 GCA_003249105.1 Leptolyngbya sp.
GAGCCTTCGTCTGCCCATGCCTGAACCGATCGAGGTGTCACAGAAAAAGCTGTAAAGGCTTTTTGTGCCCCCGGTGGCAAAGCTGGCTTTAAACCAAGCGGCTCAGCCAATAAACGTACTAATCCGATCCGCGCCAACACAAAGGGAATCGAAAAACCGCGAGGTTGCAAGGTCTGCTGAGGCTTTTTATCCGGAGGAGCTTGGGAAAACTGTGCAGGACTCATCGACTCGATCAGCACGACCCCAGCGACTTCTGCCGCATAGTCGTGAGCAAACACACGCACGGATAAACCCCCCAGTGAGTGCCCGACCAACACATAGGGAACCGGAATATTGGCTTGATGCAGCAAGGTATGCAATTCTTTAGCGAATTGCTTCGCATTTCGCGGTAGAGAACCAGCCTCGCTATAGCCCATGCCCGCTCGATCATAGGTGCAAACCTGTGTAGTCTTTGCCACTTCCGGTTGCACCCAACTCCACTTTGCAGACCAATCACCCCATCCTGCATCGATCACCACGGTTGGACTACCAACACCAGTGCAGTTTATGTGCAGGTGATAACCACCTACGTCTACCATTTGACCCGGCGGTGGATAGGCCCGAGCATCAGTGGCTTCTGCCACCGATTCGTAGGCAGCCCCTAACATAATTAAACCAAGCAAGAAAACAACGGCCAGACGTAGCCAGAAAAACCAACCCCGACCTCGACGGTTGAGTGCATTCACCCGTCCCATTTGATTTTGCTTGCTCATTGGGTGCTGTGCTTAAGCAAGGGGTTAGGTCGCATTCGATGACCGTCGAACGAGAAGTAGAGCGGCTAAGTAGGCAGCAGCACCGACATCGTAGGCAAGACACCAACCCGGCCACCATACAGGGACACCGGGGTTCGCTATCACTGCGGGATGAAAGAAATCAAAAACTCCGTGGAGTGCCAAGCCGACGACCACGAGCCATGGAGTCTTCCGGAACCCAATCGTAGCTATCGTCACAAACAGGAGTGCAGGAATGGCTTCCGCCACAAAGAACTCTGGGGACCCGGCGATCGCCGCAAACAGGAGGTATAAGGTGGCAATGACGATCAACACGACTGGGTAAAAGCTGCGCTCCTGGTCAAAACCAATCACGCTGGCGAACAATCCAACCGCGATCGCAGCGGTGACTCCAATGGCGTATTCCATTTTGTTTCTTCGAGACGTGGGTACTATGCGGTCTAGCTCGTAATTTAGAGGGAAAATTTCTGCATAATAACCCTATAGGGTGGATTGAGTAGAAATGTGTCGGCCTAATGCCCCTTTATGGTGTGATTAGGTGGAAAATCGTCAGCCTAACACGTCCATACGAGTGATCAGGCGAACCTTTTTCAGGAAATAAGCCTTCCCTCCAGTGCTGGGCGCGATCGCACCCATGTTCTCCCCGCCTATCTCCAATTCGCCAGACCTACAGGCTTAGCGAGTAATGGTAAAATTCTGTATCTCGCACGTAGCCCCGCGCTTCATACAGCGCCTGCGCTGACGTATTCGTCACCTGGGTCGAAAGCCCTATCCGAATCGCCCCCGTCTCTTGGGCAAAATTTTCCGTCGCCGTCATTAGCTGTTTGGCGATTCCTCGCCCTCGGTAGGCTTCCGCTACAAATAGGTCATTCAAAATCCAGATCGGTTTCATCGACACCGACGAAAAGCTGGGGTAGAGCTGGGTAAAGCCCGCCAGCTGGCCCTCAACCACCGCCACTAAAATCGTCGAGTCACCCTTTTCTAGGCGCGCCTGCAAAAACTGCTGTGCCCCTTGTCGGTCAGAGGGCTGTTGGTAAAACACCCGGTAGCCGTCAAACAACGCTGCTAGAGCCTCCAGGTGCGTCAAATTTGCTAGAACAATTTCCATCCTGACTTTCTCCGGTGAATGCCCTGGCCTACCCGCTCTTGTAAGCGATCGCAGCGGCGGCTGAGCGTAATGCATCCATCCTAGGGGGCATCGTGGCGGGCCACTTCCCCCAAGTTGCTCATCCAGTTGGGTGAGATTAGCAAGTCGGCATGCTGCCCACCCTAATCCACCAGGCCCCGACGCACAGCGGCGACGGCAGCCTGCACCCGGTCACTGACCACCAGCTTGTTCATAATCCCCTTCACGTAGGTCTTTACCGTGTTGGGGCTGAGGAAGAGCTGTTCGCCAATTTCGGTGTTGCTGTAGCCCTCGACAATCAACTGCAACACCTCCAGTTCGCGCCCCGACAGCAGCCCGTCTCCATTGCCCTGGGCTTTGGGGCGCACTGAGGCCAGGTTTTGCACCACCGTTTGGGCAATTTGCGGATCTAGATAGGCCGCCCCAGAGGCCGCCACCCGAATGGCGTTGGCCAAGGCATCTGCATCGGTACCCTTGATGCAGTAGGCATCGGCCCCGCTAGAGAGAGCGGCAATCACCTCCGTATCGTCGGTGTGGGAGGTCAGCATCACCACCCGCAAGCCAGGGGTGGCGGCTTTAATCACCTGGGTGGCCGCAATGCCATCCATCCCTGGCATACCCACATCCATCAACACCACATTGGGGCAGAGCGCCGCCGCCTGCTCAATGCCCTGTCGTCCGTCGCTGGCCTCTCCCACAATCGTTAAGTCGGGCTGGCTCCCTAAAGCCGCCGTCAGCCCCAGCCGCATCATCGGATCATCATCTACAATCAGCAGCTTGATTGAACTCGCAAATGCAGATGCCATAGCGGTTGCAAAAAAGTCAGATTCAATCTTAGCCGTGAAGAGGGTTGATGATTCTGCCAGAGGTCTGGGATGCGGGCAACCCTGCCAAAACCGGGAACATAGAGCGCCGTCTCCCCTGGCCTGATTAGTTGATTCGATCACTATCCGCTTGCTCTCATCTGCGGTGTAGTCATCCAGCAACAGTGAGTGGCTTTTAAGGCTGCAGATTGGCTGAATAGTTGCGCGCGGGAACTATTCAAAGCCCTAGAATCCCCTCTCCGGAAGGGTTGCTAGAGGGGGCGATCGCATTTTGGACTAAATATGAAATAAATTCTTTAGCGGCGATTTAATTACTCAATCGCTCTATTTTTTTAAATGATTAACGGCGAGCGACGGTAAGCCCAACATCATGGTTTGCATTTTAGCCGAGAGGAAGGCCTATGTCTATTGCCATTGAACTAGCAACAGAGTTTGAATTCTGAGACGGTAGTACGGCGACAGACGCTTCGCGGGCGTCCCCTAGGCATAGCCGCTGGCAGCAGAGGCTCAATCAACTCAACCGGGTCAAGGGTCAAATTGGATACCCCTTAACACTCTTTAGGATCCAAAAACTCAATAGCATTTTATTATCAGTAAGAGGGGTTTATTCCCAACAAGCCCCACTATTTTGATCGCTTTTCGCTCTAAACCGCCGAAACCCTTGATATTCCGAAAATCTTAACTTGCTCTTTTATCAAAAAGAGCAAGTTAAGATTTTCGAGAATAGTTTGGATCCAATCTTGAGGTAAGCCGGTGCCGAAGCAAAATCGCCACGACCAGGCGGAAATTTGGTCGGCGGACCAGTTTGAGCAGGTGATGGGGGAGCTGAGCCCCAAAATGCGATCGCTGTTTTCGTTCTGCTACTACACCGGCTGCCGGGTCAGCGAGGCGCGGCAGCTGCGGGCCGAGGATGTGGTGGGGGAGACGCTGGTGCTGCGCAAGGCGACGACAAAGACGAAGCGAACGCGATCGGTGCCAATTCATCCCAAGCTCAAGGCGGTGCTAGAGGCGGCGGATTTACCCAGTCGGGGTTATCTGTTTCCAGGGCGCAGTGGGGAACAGCCGATTACGCGGCAGGCCTGTGATTTGGCGCTGCGCAAGGCGTGCGATCGCCTAGGCCTGCGCGGGTACAGCACCCACAGCAACCGGCGCACCTGGGCCACCCGCTTGGATAAGGCGGGGGTGCGGCTGAAAGCCATTCAAGACCTGGGCGGGTGGTCGTCGATGGCGGCGCTGCAGCGGTATCTCGATGTGTCGGAGGAGGAGAAGGTAGCGGCGATCGCACAGCTATAACACTCTTTTACCAGCTCCAGGTCATCCAAACGCTTGATGAACAGCAGGTACGAAATCTGCTTAATCACCGAGAAAGGGTTACTGATACTGTTGGTCTAAAAGGTAGTCCAGAGCTTCTCGACTTTGGATTTTAGGTCACCGGTGATTATACCGGGCATGCTCTCTCGGTTTGGGTACTAGCCAGGATAGCGGAGTTGGCTAGCCGTAGGGTTCCTTTACGGTCAGCCCAATGCATGCCCCGCCCACCTGTGATCTGAGTCAGGCCAGCGAGCAGGCTGGTTCACCCCGTCTGCCTAAAATTATCACCTCACCGCCTTAACCTCCGTCACCCCGCCAATCAAGCCTTCACGAGATTATGAATGTGTTCGCAAAAAGCCCCCATCACTCAGGAGCTCCCAGCTATGCAACTCACCTATCGCGGCCAGTCTTACGAAACCTCTGCTATCTCTGTTGATGCGATTGCCACCAGCGAAACCGCAACCTTCATGGGTCGCCCCTACGCCCGCAAGCAGTTCACCCTTGCCCAACGTCAGCAGCCTGCAGAATTGACCTATCGCGGCATTCGCTACGTTCGCTAGCCCACCTTTCTCTCAGACGTCCTCAACACTCCTCCTGTCTCCCCGCTATTACCAGCGGGGATTTTTGTTGGCACCCATCTAACCCAACGCAAAATCAGTACCTGGCTTTGAGAATCTGGGCCGCCGTCAGACCGCCCTCAGGTGCCAGCTCTGCTAACCAAGTCGAGGTAATCGCGGCATCTCCCTCAAACGGTGCCGCATCGTATAACCCCTCGATGCGGGTCAGCACGGTGACCCGCTGGGCAATGGGGTCAACAATCCAGTATTCGCCAATGCCTCGGGCTTCGTACTGCGATCGCTTGTAGCGGTAGTCGCGGTCGATAGTCTTCTTTCCCGGCGACACCACCTCCACCACCAGCCGAGGCGGCGGCATATCCAGCGTTACCGTGGCGCGGGTCGCCCCCTCCAGGGCCGTAGCCAATTCCTCTGACAGCACCAGCAAATCGGGCACCCGCACGGTGGTGCGTGCTCCCATGACGGCGATCTCTGTTTTCATCCGCAGGCGATCGGGAGCTACACCCTGCTGCAAACAATAAGCAAACAAAAATGAGGTGATGCGCTGGTTTAGGTCGCTCCCTGGCGGCATTTCAATCAGTTCCCCGTCTTCCAGTTCGTAGAGGGTATCGAGGTCGCTGGTGTAGGCAAAAAAGTCCTCCAGACCCAGTTTTAGCTGACACCAGACATCAGACATCTCGGCCAAACTTGCTCATCATCGCCTCGGCCCGCTTGCGGTTGGCCAGCTGCTGCCGCTGGTCATGCTTTTGGCTAGCGTTTTCCACCACCTGAGCCAAGGCCGCAGGGTTCGCCTCCATATATTCGTACATGGCCTCGATCAGCACTTCGCGGCTAAGCCCCTGGTGCCGACAAAAATTGTGCAGCCGTTCGATCAGCTCGGCGTCTAGGCGAAAGGTGCTGCGCTTTGTCGGCGGCTCATCATCTAGACGTCTAGACATCTGGATATCTATATGTCTAGACGTCTCCGCTGCTCTCCCACTTCCGAAGGGTTCAGGCATCTGGGCATCTGCATGCCTAGCCTCGGCTACCGGCGTAAGCCCTGCCACATCTACCTTTACCTCTATTTCTTTAGCTTCCGTATGTCTAGATATCTGCATGTCTTGATGTCTAGACAACTGGACATCTTGAGGCCTTGAGGTCAGTGAGGCATCGCGGGGGGCGACCTTGGGGCGCTGCCGCTGTTTGAGTCGGTCTAGGGCATCACTCATAGGTAAGGGCCTCCACAATTTGCTCGAAGGGGTATTGCAGGTCGGGCTGGCCCAGGTCGCTGAGCAACTTGCCCTGACGAATAGCGTTCTTAAACTTCTCTGACTCACGGATGGAAGCCAGAATGGGAGTCTCCCCGGCGAACTCTTGCATGGCCGCAATGTTTTGCCGACCCTCCAGGGTTTGGGTGTTGCCCACCCAGCGATCGCGAAAAGGCACAATCCCCAGCACCGCCCCGGTGAAGGCCTCTAGCTCCGCCTGCTCACTCAAAAAATCCAGCGTATCGACCAGGGAGTTGACCCCCTTAACATTGGCCTCGACTGGAATCAACACATGGTCAGAGGCCCCGACGGCGGAGAGGCAGATCTGCGATCGCGAGGGCTGCACATCGATCAGCACCACATCGAACATGTCGTGAATCTTGCGCAGCCGCTGCTTCAAGATGAAGGCCCCCGCCCCGCTGCTGCTGAGAAAGTCGCTGACTTTGAACAGGCCGCGATCGGCGGGCATCACAAACAGGTTTTCGTACTGGGTGCTGTAGACCCCATCCTCAACCTCGACCTGCTTAGTCAGCACCTCAAACAGGCTCGGCTCATCGGGCTGCACTTCGTGGCCCAGGTAAAAGGTCAGGTTCGCCTGGGGGTCGGCATCCACCGCCAGCACCTTTTTGCCCTGCCTGGCCAGCAGCAGCGCAGTAAAAAACACCGTCGTCGTCTTCCCCTGCCCCCCCGACAGGGAAATTGCTGAACAGATTTTCACAGGGCTCATCCCACAACAGCGCCTTGAGCATAGCGCCTAGATATCAAGACATCAATATGTCTGTATGTCTATACTCAAACATGTCTGTTTGCATAGATACATTTAAGTCTAGACATATGTAGTTACGGCTTTTGCCTTAAGTTCGGTTTGCCTTCAATCTCTATCGTGGCAAGGGTTCCAAGTCGTAGAAGCCCAAGAGTCGCCCTATCTAACCAACACATACCCCCGATAGTGACGGCGCTTGAGAACATCCTGCATCAGCCGATAGCCCTCTTCAAGGTCAGCGCACAGGGTTTCACGCTGGCCACCCTTACCGGTGCGGCGGCCACCCCACCTGCGCAGCAATACCCACTCGCCGAATAGATTCTGGCGTAGAGCGCACCAGTAATAGCGATCGCCCCGCTGCCAGAACAGTTCCTGCCATTCGTCTAGGTCGTAGCTTAGCTGGGGCATAGACTCCACGCTCCCGATCAACAAAGCTTGCTGGCTCCCTGCCGGTTTAGCCTGATAATAAGGGGTCTGCAAATGAAGGAAAAGTCCCTTGCCACACGACAATTCCCTATTCCCTGCCGACAATTATGCGGTCTTTCTCAAAGACCTCAAGACCCGCATCCGCCGGGCGCAGGTCAAGGCGGCCCTCGCCGTCAATCAAGAGCTGATCATCCTCTACTGGCAGATTGGGCGAGAAATTCTCGCCCGCCAGCAGCAAGAAGGCTGGGGGGCAAAAGTCATTGACCGTCTCGCCAAAGATCTGAAGCAGGAGTTCCCCGATATGAAGGGGGTTTCCCCACGCAACCTCAAATACATGCGGGCTTTTGCGGAAGCTTACCCAGACGAGACAATTGTGCAGCGATGCGCTGCACAAATACCCTGGCGGCACAATCAGGTCTTGATTGACAAGCTCAATGACCCGTCAGAGCGCATTTGGTACGCTCAGCAATCCCTGGACAATGGCTGGAGCCGTGACATCTTGGTCATGCAGATCGAATCCAACCTGTTCCAGCGCCAAGGCGGTGCGGTGACCAACTTTGAGCGTACCCTGCCACCGGAACAGTCTGACCTCGCCCAACAGCTGATCAAAGACCCCTACAACTTCGACTTTCTCAACCTGACCTCCGCCACCCAAGAGCGAGAGCTAGAAAAGGCTCTGGTCGAACGCATCAGGGACTTCCTGCTGGAGTTAGGCGTTGGGTTTGCTTTCGTCGGCAGCCAGTATCGATTGGAAGTCTCGGGCAACGAGTACTTCATGGATATGCTGTTCTACCACCTCAAACTGCGGTGCTACGTGGTCATTGACCTGAAGGTGACCGAGTTTCGGCCTGAGTATACCGGCAAGATGAACTTCTACGTCGCGGCGGTGGATGACCTGCTGCGCCACCCCGATGACCAGCCCACCATTGGCATCGTGCTGTGTAAGTCAAAAGATAAGACAATTGCGGAATACGCCCTGCGCAACGTCAACACCCCGATCGCCGTCACCACCCACAGCCTGCCAGAGCAGCTCAAAGCCAACCTACCCACTATCGAGCAGCTAGAAACAGAGCTAAATGCGGTGGTCAGTGAGCTATCGGAATAGTCTATTAAAACCGAAGCAGCTTACGCAAAATCCCCCCAAGTTCTGACGGCAGAACCCAGGGGAATTATTAATTAAGATTCAAACGGACTTTTGAGGTGGAATAATCCGTTTACGACGCTCAACCGCCGAATTGAGAGATTTCCTCAAATGGGTATCGCTATGCAGAGATGCCTCGATACCATCATTTAGGGTATTAATTCCCTAGATATCTATCGCAGAGCTCTCTAAGCTTTAGGGGAGGAAATATCAACAGCTAAGTGGAGAACCGTTGATGTTGACACAATAGATTCAGACGTTAACGAGATAAAAACCTCCTACTTAACGGGAACTGACCTATTTGGATAGCGAGGGAAGTTCTCTTCTCCTCGTATTATCAGACTACCCCTGATATCAGGTGGTTTGATCTGGTTGATACTAAAGTTTATCTTCTGGTTAATTGCTACTCTCTCTCAGCCTTGAAAAGTTCATTCAAGGATCCACCTAGCTCCTCATAGCCCGGAAAGCGGATAGCGCTACAGGCCATAGCTCAAACCTTTTAGCGTAGGTTTGCACCAGAGATTCGCATCTCCCCAAAAAGCTTGAAGCATCTGGGGTTGAAGGACTCAACTCGGCTGATGACAACCGGGATAACCTCTTCAATGTCCCACAGACAAGACATACGGCGACTAAAAAGCCGGGGTCATGCCCCGACTTTTTGGGTCTGCGTCGTCTCGATTCAACAGCCCTCTGGCCCACAGAAACTGTGCCCGTACAGGACCTCCGCATCACAGATATAGGCAATGCCCGCATAGTCGTTGAAAAACTGCATTGCTACCCTATCCGCAATCTTCTCGGCCATATCCCGATTTTCGGTGAGCACCTCGAACTTGATATTCACCTCGGTGTCAGAAACGCTGGGTTGTCCCGACGATCGCACGTTGCGACTGCCTTTACCGCCAGTCTCTAACACCGTATAACCAGTCGCCCCGGCTTCGTCGATGATCTGGGCGACCTTTTTTAGCAGCAATTTTTCGGTGATCAGCACGAGCTTTTTGGCTGGCTTGGCCATGTAGATTACCTCCTTACAGATGTATTCATTCAACTACTGGGTCACCGGGCTAGGGGAGCACCGGCAGACCGGAGCCGTTTTGAATTAGCCCCCCGTCATCGCCTGGGCGAGCCCGACAAAGAGGGGTATGCATAGTGCGATCGCAACCGGTGTGCCGATGGCTGTAGACGCACCGATGTAGGCCGAGGGATTGGCCGACGGAATACCCGCTCGTAACGTGGGCGGCCCTGAGATATCAGAGCTGGAGGCGGCAATGACGGCCAGGAGGGCGACACCGCCAGGGCTGAATCCTGTGGCGTAGTGGGCAACCATTCCGAGGCCGAAAGCGATAAACCCATGCACAAAGGGTGACACAAAGGCATACAGGGCGTACCACTGGGCCACCTGGCGCAGCTCGTTAAGTCTGGCCCAGGCCTCCATACCCATGATCAGCATCAGAATTGAGAGCAGACCGCGGAAGAGGGGATCGTAGAAGCTCTCGTAGACACTTTCTGGCCGGGTCAAGATACCCAGGGCGAGACCGAGCAGCAGGGCCGATAGGGCAGATCCCTGGATGCTTTCCTTCACAATGGGCCAGATCTTGACTCGATTGCTTGGGGTGCCGCTCGACCCGCTAGAGTAACCGCCTGCGCCACTGCCCGACTCACCGGGATAATCGCCTGTGGTGCTGCGCTGGTCAATGGAATACCCACCTGCGGCAACGGCGGAAACTGGCTGATTGATGGGAGCTCCGACTGCGGCAACCGGCTGCTTGCCGATATACTCCTCACTTTTGAGATACTTCTCGTTTTTAAGGTACTTGTCGCGTTTCTGCTTGTTGGTATAGATGCTGGCTACGACGATCGCCGTCACCAGCGCCGGGATATCCATAAAGGGGTAGAGCGCACCGGCCCAGGCCTCATATTCGATGCCTTGCCCTTCCAGTACCGTGATGCCGGCGACCATGGTAGAACCACTCACCGCACCGAACAAGCCCCCGGTTGCAACGGCATCCACGACTCTGATACCCGGCAGCTTGGCGAAGGTATAACGCGCGATGAGCACAACGAGAATCCCGGTTACCACGGCGAACAGCGCGGGCAGCAGCATCTCCGCCAGGTTGGCATTGCGAATGGCCATGCCACCAGTCAGGCCGACCTTGATCAGCAGCATAAAGACAATGAACTTATAGATCGCGTCGGCTTTGTTGCATGAATAGTTCAAGCGTCAGGGGTTCTGTGGCAGGAACCGAGAA
>QBLT01000172.1 GCA_003249105.1 Leptolyngbya sp.
CCCCACTTCCCACTTCCCCCACTCTCCACTAAGCCCCTGTAACGACATCTCAAAAAACATTAAGACACTGCATCACTGTTCACGTAATCCTTAACACTGGAAAGCTAGAAGCGATTTTTCAGTCTTAAAGATAGCTATGGAACAGCAGAAAACAGTCATTGTGACCGGGGCTTCCTCTGGGGTGGGGCTCAACGCCGCCAAGGCCCTGGCCGATCGCGGCTGGCATGTGGTGATGGCCTGCCGCAATGTGGATAAAACCAAGCAGGTGGCCCAAGAGATTGGCATACCCAGCGATCGCTACAGCATCATCCACCTCGATCTGGGCTCCCTGGCCAGCGTGCGCCAGTTTGTCAGCGACTTTCGGGCCACAGGCCGCAGTTTAGAATCTTTAGTTTGCAACGCCGCCGTCTACTACCCGCTGCTCAAAGAGCCGATGTACAGCGAAGACGGCTACGAAATCAGCGTCGCCACCAACCACCTGGGCCACTTCCTGCTGTGCAACCTGCTGCTGGATGACATCAAAGCCTCCCCCGCCGCCGACAAGCGCCTGATCATCCTCGGCACCGTCACCGCCAACCCTAAAGAACTGGGCGGCAAAATCCCTATCCCAGCGCCTCCCGATCTCGGCAATTTAGAAGGCTTCGAGGCCGGATTCAAAGCCCCGATCTCGATGATCAACAACAAGAAATTCAAGTCGGGCAAGGCCTACAAAGACAGCAAGTTGTGCAACGTGCTCACCATGCGCGAGCTGCACCGCCGCTACCACGACGCAACGGGTATTACCTTTAGCTCGCTGTATCCCGGCTGCGTGGCCGACACGCCTCTGTTCCGCAACCACTTTAAAGCGTTCCAAACCATCTTCCCCTGGTTCCAGAAGAACATCACAGGCGGCTACGTCACCCAAAAACTGGCGGGTGAGCGGGTGGCCGACGTGGTCACCGACCCCGAACTGAAGGAGTCGGGCATGTACTGGAGCTGGGGCAATCGCCAAAAGCCGGGTCGCCGCTCCTTTGCCCAGGAGGTGTCGAACGAGGCCCTAGACGACGCCAAGGCCCGCAAGCTGTGGGATCTCAGCGCTCGCTTGGTGGGCTTGGACGATGAAACCACGCGCAGCGTTCCTGCCGCCGCTGGTTCGGTGTAGACCGCGATCTCAGGCTTGGTTTCAAGCCTCTTGCCTTGCGTAATACGGGGTAGGGAGCGACATCACATCTCCTTACCCTGTCAAAAATCACACGCGTAGTTCTAGGTCTTGGCCCGTTACCTGGCGATTGAGTATTGCCCCCTTCGAGAAGATGCAACAACCCCTGCCGCGACTGACCGACGATACTCTGTGGGCCATTCTCAACGACGAGATCGATGACGACACTGTTAATCGACTGGTGTGGCGCGGCCTGGGCTACCAAGACAGTTCCGCTGGCTGGGACAGCTCGGCGGTGGAACCAGCTTGGGCAGAAAAGTATCCAGAGCCACCAAACTTCATTGAGAGCCGCCCGGCGACAGTGCAGCTGACCCGGTCAATTCCGCCGGAGTATAAGCAGCTGCTCAAGGAAGAACTAGAGTTTAAAGGCTACACGGTCGATCAGCTCATTCCTCGCTTGACGCGGCGGGCCACGATGGTGAGCTGGCTGCTGAGCTACCGCAAGCAAGCCACGGTTGGTAGTTGAGATCGATGGCCTGCGTTTTTTTAGATGGGCTACGCCAACTGGTGATGTCTCCAGAACGCCACTAACGCTGGAAATTAGAAAAGGATGCGGATCAACCGCATCCTCGCTCTCAACCCACGGCGCTGTCTCCGTGGATTTTGGTTCTGCTAGGATCGTTGGCGAAGGCAACCTGTGGCGCAGGGTCGTCGTTGACCAACGGGTAGCAGAATAGCTCAATCGGTTAGAACTCGTCTGGCTTAGGCTCTTCAACCTTGGGGGAAGAATCTAGAAAAATGTCGGTTGCCTTCAGCTGAAGCCCAGCCCGCGCCTGGGAATCGGTCTTGCTGATGTAGGGAAAGGCGTCGATCGCACCGCTAGCGATAATCAGCGAGCCCTTTTTGACGTGGCTGAGCTTGCGCCAGGCGGGGGAGCCTTCCCACACGCTGATATCGACGGTAAAGCTGTCGTTGTCTTTGCGGCTGGGGATGCGATCGACGTAGATAGTTATTTCGGCTACCTGGGCGCTGCCGCCGGTTTTGCGCTCAATTTGGCGCACCTGAGGGTCAGCGGCGACGTTGCCGGACAGGGTACACAGATTTAATCCGCGACTGGACATAGATGGGGTCTCCTTAGAGTAGATGCACTAGACCCCGCCCGACGCGACAGATGTCTGTGGCTTTAATATGCACGGGCTAAAGTCACAATTTGCTATGGATTTTTACGTAACTTTTTAGACTGGTGCCTACGTATATTTAGCGGCGTGAAAAAAAGGGGATTGTAAAGTTGGTTTCAGCTATGCCCAGCTTAGCGATATGCTAAGCCTGAAGGAATTACAGTGCTATGACCACCCAATCGGTAGACCGAGCTGATCGCAAACTCTGGCTAGCGGCTATAAAGCCCCCTATGTATAGCGTTGCCATCATGCCGATGGTGGTGGGCAGCGCGATCGCCTACGCTGAAACGGGCCAGTTTGATGGCGGTATTTTTGCGCTATTTCTGCTGGCGGCAGTGCTTATTTTGGCCTGGGAAAACCTCAGTAATGATGTGTTTGACTCGGAGACCGGCATTGATGTCAATAAGGCACATTCTGTCGTTAATCTGACGCGCAATCGGCGGTTAGTTTTTGCCCTGGCAAACCTGTGTTTGGGTTTAGGAATTGCGGGGATTGTGGCGATCGCCCTGGTTCAGCAAGACCCCACCGTGCTGGTGCTAATTCTGCTCTGCTGCGGGCTGGGCTACATGTACCAGGGCCCACCCTTTCGCCTGGGCTACCAGGGATTGGGGGAAGTGCTGTGCTTTTTTAGCTTTGGCCCGCTGGCGATGGGGGCGGCGTACTACAGCCAGACCCAGAGCTGGTCGTGGGGCAGCCAAATGGCAGGGGTGATGGTAGGGCTGACCACGACCCTGGTGCTGTTTTGCTCCCACTTTCACCAGGTGGAGGATGACATTGCAGCAGGCAAGCGATCGCCCATTGTGCGGCTGGGCACGCGGCGAGGGGCGGCGCTGATTCCTGTAGTATGTGCGGTGTTTTTTGCGATTGCAGCTCTCGGTATTTTCATAAACATATTTCCGATCTGGACGGCTCTGGTGTTTTTGAGTGTCCTCTCGGCCTGGCGGCTGAGTCGCCATGTCACCCGCTATCACGATCAGCCCCAGCGGATCTTCAACGCCAAGTTTTTTGCCATTGGCTTTCACTTTTGGAGCGGGGTGCTGCTGAGCCTGGGGTTTTGGCTGAGCGTCTAGCGAGGTTTTGAATTTTGAATTTTGAGTTTTGAATTGACAGCCAGGCTAATGGGTATCGAGTTGGCGATGCGGCCCTACCGCAGGCGATTTGCCCAACCCTTGCACACAGCTCATGGCCCTTGGGGATGGCGAGAGGGACTGCTAATTCGTTTAAGGGATAGCCAGGGGCGTTTGGGTTACGGCGAGGTGGCCCCGATTCCTTGGTTTGGCAGTGAGACGGTGGCCGAGGCGCTGGCATTTTGTCGTGCTCAAGGAGAAGAGTGGCGCTGCGAGGAGATTCCCGATGCCCTTCCGGCTACTCAGTTTGGGCTGGAATCTGCCCAGGCCGATCTGGCGGGGCAGATCGCTGGGCAAGAACCGGCGATTCCTGCGGATAGTTTTGCCAATGCCGCCATCTGCGGCCTCCTGCCCGCTGGTGAGACGGCGTTAGCAGTTGCCCCCCAGCGCTTAGCCCAAGGCCATCGAACGTTGAAGTGGAAAATTGGCGTGGGTTCAATCGCTGACGAAATTCATTGGCTCGACCAGTTGGTGGTAGACCTTCCTTCTGATGCTCGGCTGCGGCTGGATGCCAATGGTGGGCTAAATCTGGCCCAAGCTGAGCAATGGCTGACGGTCTGCGATCGCATCAACGCCAATCCCCACTTAGCTGCGGTTGAATACCTAGAACAACCGCTGCCCCCCGATCAGCTAGCGGCTATGACAGCGCTGAGGGAGCGGTATCAAACGGCGATCGCCCTGGATGAATCGGTTGCTACGGTGGTTCAGCTAGAGACTTGTTGGCAACGGGGTTGGCGCGGGGTATTTGTGGTCAAACCGGCGATCGCCGGTTCACCCCAGCAGCTAAAAGCTTTCTGTCAAAAGCATCAGCCCCGCCTTGTCTTCTCTTCTGCTTTTGAAACTGCGATCGGGCGACGGGCCGCATTGGCGATCGCCGCCCGTTGCTCTCCCTCCCCGGCCCCGGCGCTGGGCTTTGGCACCCAGGGATGGTTTGCCGATGACTGGGATACTCTCACCCCCGCCGAACTATGGGACAGACTTTAAAGGCGCTGCTGCAAACTCGCTGGGGCGACGATTGGCTAATCGGCCCCAGCAGCCGGTCATTTTGGCAGCGTTTAGGCGAATTGAGCCCAATTTTCATGGCCTACAGAGAATCTTGCGGCTCACGCTGCCCCGGCGTCTTGATCGCTGAGCCCGAGCCGATGCAATTTTTGGCGGCTTGTCTAGCTGCCTGGTCGGAGGACTGTACAGTGGTATTGGCCAACCCGCGCTGGGGCGATCGCGAGCACCAGCAGCTACAAGCCCTAGTCAACCCTAGATGGAATGCTCCCATCTTGCCGGGAATCAAGAGCTATCCTTGCCAAGTTGTAGACAGCCAACCAGGGCAAATTCTTATTCCTACGGGTGGGTCGTCCGGGCAGATCAAGTTTGCGATACACAGCTGGGACACCCTAAGCGTTTCTATTGAAGGATTTCGAGCTCACTTTGGGGTTGAGGCCGTCCATGCCTACTGTGTGCTGCCGTTGTTCCACGTCAGCGGTCTGATGCAGGCTTTGCGGGTGCTGACTTCGGGGGGCGATCTAGCCCTTCAGCCTTACGGCCAACTTAAAAGCGGGGAAGGGTTGATTTTGCCGCCCAACGGATTTCTCTCGCTAGTGCCGACTCAGCTGCAAGAACTGCTGGCTTTAGGCGGTGAGTTTATCCCCTGGCTACGAAGTTTTCGAGCGGTGTTGCTGGGGGGTGCTCCGGCGGGAAAGGCGCTGCTCGACCAGGCCCAGGCGGCGCAAATTCCTGTCGCTCTCACCTACGGCATGACCGAAACCGCCGCCCAGGTCGCCACCCTGCTGCCGGAGGAATTTTTGGCCGGGCAGCGCAGCAGCGGCAGACCCCTACCCTATGTCAATCTCACTATTTTCAACGACCAGGGGAAGCCCCAGCGATCGGGACAATCGGGGCGGGTGGTCATTCAGGCCAAATCTTTGGCCCTGGGATATTGGGGTGGTTCCAGCGATCAAGTTTTCAACGAAAAGGTTTCCTCGATGGCGGGCAGTGCCCACCCTACGGGGTTCGCTACCGATGACATTGGGTATCTCGATGAGGAGGGCTATCTGCACATCGTTGGGCGCAGCAGCAGCAAAATCATTACCGGCGGCGAGAATGTGTTCCCTGAAGAGATTGAGGCGGCGCTGCTGGCGACGGGCTGGGTGAGCGATGCCTGCGTGGTGGGGTTGCCCTGCGATCGCTGGGGTCAGCAGATCTGCGCCCTGGTGGTGATGAATTCTGCAAAACTGCTGCCAGATCTACCGGAACTGCTGCGATCGCAGTTAGCCCCCTACAAACTACCCAAGCAGTGGATTCTGGTTAGCAACTTACCTAGAACGGCCCAGGGCAAACTCAGCCGTCCCCAGGCCCTCACCCTAGCTCAAAAGATTCTGGGCATAGATTGCTGAAAATTTCTGACTCATTTCATAGATTGAATCCATTTCTGCTGGCGGGCGAGTTCTAGGCTGGCGGCAGCGGTGGCGAAGATCAGCAGGCTTTCGGCGATCGCCGCTGCAAAGGGCCAGCCCCGCAGGCTCACCGCCGCTGCCACATTTACCAGGGCCAGCCCCCGCACCAGGCTAAAGGCCAGCACCACCCCCGCTTTAAGCTGAGAGTTCTCGTCCTGCCGCACGGCGTAGCGGTAGGTAATGCCAAAAAGGCCACCAGAAAGCCCGGCAATAAGAGCGCTGATCCAGAAAGTGCTGCCGCTGAGGCCGGATGCGATCGAAGTCAGGGCTGCACTCAAACCGAGGGATGGCACTCGATGGGCCAGTAGCAGCACTGCCGCCACTATCCCCGCAGCGATCCCCGCCAGAACGGCTGCCTTCAGTGACTCAATTCGGTCTTCATCGGTAAACGGACTCGCGATCGCCACAACAGCCTCTATTTCGTCTCAGCTCGTTCTAGCCAACCGCGCATTTTGCCAGGGTTGAGCAGCCCGTGGGGGTCAACCTCAGCCTTAAAATTCACCTGCACCGCATCCACTTTTTTCATGCCGCCGTCTTCGAGTAGGTAGGTGTGGGGGTTGGCAATTAGCGCCCCGTTGTCTTCGTGGTAGCGAATGATTTCCGCCAGCCGCTCGGGGGTCGAGTAGCGCACAATTTGCAGCGCCGCCGGAATCGTGCTGCCCCCCATGCGCAGGTATTCCAGGTGCATGATCACCTCGTCGCCAAAGTGCTCGTAGAAGTGCTGCACCCGCTCCAGCTTTGGGTCGTAGGGAAACAGGGTTTGCAGGTAGGTGAGTGAGGGGTCAACGCTGCGGGCATGGAGGGTGGTGTGGTTCCAGGTGAACTCGGCCAGGGGTGCGCCTTTGCTAGCCTCCTGAGCCGATTTGCTGTAAGTGATGGTGCCGCCAAGTTCCGTCACCAATTCCCCAAATAGAGCTAGGGAAGGCTCGGCCACCATCACAAGCGCCGCCGCTTTGCCCTCGGGCAGGTAGGGTTTCAGCGACGCAAAATAGCTGGGAATCGGCCAGGCGTGGATGCTGATCAGCTTTTTGATCAGCCCGTCGGCATCGCCTAGGGCCTGGCCAAAGTGGGCGGCGGTCATAAAGTCGTCGAAGGCCACAATCACCTCCGCCCAGGGGTAGGCCGGGCCGAGGGGAATCTCTAGCTCGGTGATAATGCCGTTGGTGCCGTAGGCGTGGTTGACCTTTTGCACCGCGTCGCCGCGCAGCTCGATCACCCTGGGATTGTCTTCCATAGTGACTACGCGCACGGCGTTGAGGTTGCCGCGATCGCGCAATTGCCCGTAGGTAATCGACCCAATGCCGCCGCTGCCGCCGCCGATAAACCCGCCAATGGTTGCCGTGCGGTAAGTGGAGGGGTACATGCGCAGTTCCCAGCCGGTTTCGCGGGTGACTTTGTCAATGGCCGAGAGTTTAGCCCCCGGCTCGACCCAGGCCACCCCTGGCTCTACCCGCTTCACCGCGTTCATTTTGCTCAGGTCGAGCACCACGCCGCCCTCTAGGGGAATGCACTGGCCGTAGTTGCCGGTGCCTGCCCCCCGCACGGTGACGGGCACCCGCGCTTCGACGCAGACCTGGGCCGCAGCCAGCACCTCGGCCTCGCTGGTAGGCCGCACGATCAAGTCGGCCACCAAATCCGCCAGCTGATCCTTCAGCACCGGGCTGAAGTAGTAGTAGTCCTTGGAGAGTTTTTCGCGCTGGTTGAGGTCGCGAATCGTGTCGATCGCACCAAAGGCTTGGGCTAGAGCATCCCAGTCGGTGGCAGTGGCAGGGTGAGCCAGAGTCATACGCAGGTTAAAGAAAGGAGATTACCTCTGCTAGTGTAAAGCGCCCACCCGGTGTCCAATCTGTATCGAGAGCGCTACTGCAACCACAATCTATGGCTCTACGACAGAGGGGGCAAGGCAGCTTGCTACCTTGCCCCCTCATCCCAAGAGAACGGCTTTCAGGATCTAACGCTCTATGGCAGGGATAGATCCATCTGTATAGCGCCGCAGATTAGCGCCCAGCTGCCGGAGCTTGCCCTCCAGGTCGTCGTAGCCGCGATCGAGGTGGTGCAGACCCTGGATGGTGGTGGTGCCCTTAGCCGCTAGACCAGCCAGCACAAGCGCCGCCGAGGCCCGCAGGTCGGTGGCCAACACCGGCGCCCCCGACAGCTGGTGAACGCCCTTGATAATGGCGCAGTTGCCGTTGAGGCGAATGTCGGCTCCCATGCGGTTGAGCTCGGCCACGTGGCGCAGGCGGTTTTCAAACACCGTTTCGGTGATCAGGCTGCTGCCCTCGCAGACCGCCATCAGGGCCATAAACTGAGCCTGCATATCGGTGGGAAAGCCTGGAAACGGCCCGGTCTGAATATCGGTGGGGGCAATGCGGTGCGAGGGCACATAGCGCACCCGGCTAGGCCCATCGACAACCACCTGGCCGCCAATTTCTTGGAGTTTGGCAATCACCGCCGTCAGGTGCTCAGGAATCACTGGGTATAGGCTGATTTCAGAGCGGGTGATGGCCCCGGCCACCAGCAGGGTGCCCGCCTCAATGCGGTCTGGAATGATGCCGTAGTCGGTGCTGTGCAGGCTGGGCACCCCGACGATGGTAATGGTATTGGTGCCCGCGCCTCGAATTCTTGCCCCCATGGCCCGGCAGAAGTTGGCCAAATCGGTGACTTCGGGCTCTTGGGCCGCGTTTTCAATAATGGTTTCGCCATCCGCCAGGGTGGCCGCCATCATCAGAGTTTCGGTGGCCCCCACGCTGGGGTAATCGAGATAGATTTTGGCCCCTTGCAGCCGTCCGCCGCTGCCGGGTACGTAGGCGTGAACGGTGCCGTGCTCAATGTGAACATCGGCCCCCATGGCCTGGAGCCCGCGCACGTGGAGCTCTACCGGGCGAGCCCCGATCGCGCAGCCGCCGGGCAGGGGAATGCGCGCTACCCCCATGCGGGCAAGCAGCGGACCAATCACAAAAAAGCTGGCGCGCAGACGGCTGACCACGTCGTAGGGCGCTTTAGTGTGGGCAATGGTGGTGGCATCCACTACCAGGGCATCGTCTTCGCGTTTAAGGCTTACCCCAAGGGCGGTGAGCACCTCCCCCATGCGCTCAATATCCATCAGGTGAGGGATATTGCGAATGCGGCAGGGCTGTGAGCAGAGCAGGGTACCGGCCATCACCACCAAAGCGGAATTTTTGGCTCCGCTGATGGTGGCTTGGCCTCTTAGGGGAGTACCGCCAGTAATCTCAAGGACAGCACCATCCGCTTCGGCAGCGGCTACAGGGTTGGGTAAACCAATGGACGTAACGATAGCGGTGTCCTCCACGACTAATAACTCCACCTTTTCCCAAATTTCGTCTAGATTCTACTCGAAATCATCAATTTCGCCACAGTAGTCGAGACTTAATTTGCCAGGCTTGGCCACATCAGGATAGCCGATTCGCTTAAAATCACGAAATCTTTTTTTACACGCTTGACTTCGGCACAAACTCAGTGCATGATTACAAATTGCGGCGGTAATAACGCCCGGCCAGCGGAACTGGCGGAATTGGTAGACGCGCTAGGTTCAGGTCCTAGTGTTAGCAATAATGTCCGGGTTCAAGTCCCGGGTTCCGCATCCCATAGTCGACAACGACAGTCAAATGGTTAACCAGGGGATAATGTCATGCTTACGAGCCTGCAAAATCCCCTGGTTAAACTGTTTAGAAAGCTGCATCAGGCCAAGGCGCGGCGATCGCAAAACCAATTTCTGCTCGAAGGCACCCACCTGATCCAGGAAGCCCTCGCCACTAGCTATCCCCTAGATATAGTCTGTTACACCGCCCCCTGGCAGCAGGCCCATCCCAATCTGGCGCTTGAGCTAGAGCAACGGGTCGAGCGGGTCGAGCTGGTAACGGATGCGCTGCTGGAAGCTATGGCGACCACCCAGCATCCTGACGGGGTGGTCGCGATCGCCCCCCAGATCCTCCGTCCGCCCAGCCCCGAGCTTGAGGGCATCGGGCTAGTGGTGGAAACCCTCCAAGACCCCGGCAACCTGGGCACAGTTATTCGCACGGCGGTGGCCGCCGGAGTCGATGGCCTGTGGCTCAGCGCTGACAGCGTCGCCCCCGACCACCCCAAAGTGCTGCGGGCCTCAGCGGGTCAGTGGTTTCGCCTACCCCTGGCAGTGGTGGATGATTTGAATGCTCAGCTGACCAACTGGGAGCGGGCGGGAGTGCAGCTGGTGGCCACCAGTTCCCACGCCACAGTCGATTATTGGTCGGTAGATTTCACCAAACCCACGGTAATCGTGCTGGGTAACGAGGGGGCAGGTCTATCGGAATCTCTACAGCGCCAGGCCACGGTGCAGGTGCGTATCCCCATGGCCGGAGCCGTGGAGTCCCTTAATGTGGGGATTTCAGCGGCGCTGCTGCTCTACGAGGCGCGGCGGCAGAGGGAGTGGGGGAGTAAGGGAGTGGGGGAGTAAGGGAGTGAGGCATAGGCTCGATTACCCCATCACCCCTCTACCCCATTAC
>QBLT01000173.1 GCA_003249105.1 Leptolyngbya sp.
CCCCCCGCCCCGGCTGGTTTTCCCGCCTGGGAGGATCCATTTTGTTTTATACAAAGCTGCCTTTGCCGCCGGGGTGGCAGCCGCGCTTTGAGGGCATTGCCCCGCTGGCTCCGGTGGTGGGCCTGGGCCTGGGCCTCGGTTTAGTTGTCGTCGATTTGGCACTGGCTCAGCTGGGTATGCTAGCGCTGACCCGCAGCGCCCTGGTGATTGGGCTGGGGGTATGGCTGACTGGCGGCCTGCACCTCGATGGCGCGATGGATACCGCTGACGGTCTGGCGGTGATGGACCCCCAGCGGCGGGTGGCGGGGGTGGGCGACAGCCACAGCGGGGCGTTTGGGGTGATGGCGGCGATCGCCATTCTCGGGCTCAAAACCCTGGCCCTGGCGGAGCTAGCCACCGGGCGCGGCTGGGTATTGGTGGCGGCAATGGTGTGGGGTCGCTGGGGGCAGGTGGTGGCGATTGTTCGCTACCCCTACCTGCGGGCCGAGGGCAAGGGGGCACTGCATCGGGAACATATGCGATCGCCCCAAGACTGGCTGTTAGGCCTAGCGCTGGCTCTAGGGATACACGGTCTCTGGTTCTGGAGACAGCCCGATCACATTTTGCTCATCGGTATTAGCCTGGTCGGTGGACTGGTCTTGGCCTGCGCGGTAGGAGCCTGGCTAAATCGTCGTCTAGGGGGCCACACGGGCGACACCTACGGAGCCACAGTGGAATGGACGGAAACCCTGCTGCTGTGCCTAGCTACCCTGGCCTAGAGCATCCCTAACTATCGAATCGCCCCCAGGGTATTCTTCCAGCTCAGCTCTTTGCCCAGCACCATCAGCGCCCTTTGATCAGCCCCGGTGAATAAGCCACTCTCCACTAGTTCGGCCAGCACCTGCTGGGCAAGCTGAGCCGCAAACATGCCCCCCGACCTGAGCAAATGGCTGTAGTAGCTAAACTGCGTCTGCCCCTCTTTGTTGCAGTGAAAACAGTGCACCTGCTCTGGCGTCAGACCATAGACCGGCGTATTGGCGGGCACCACCACCCGAGGAATGCCGTGCTTGCCGTAGCGCTGGTTGCCTTCGCCCTCTAGGGTGCCCACCAGCACAACCCCCAGCAGGGTGCGCGTCTCTTGCACCAGATCGGGGGTAAATAGCGGATCAGGCTCACTAGAAAGCCGTGGCCCGCTGTTAAAAAAGAGCGGATTGAACAGCTGCGAGTTGTAAACCAGCCCCACGGCCCAGTGGCGATCGTTATCAAAACTGACAAACTGGCCAAAGCCGCAGTCTTCGGGCGACGGCGGCGAACAGACATCCTGGGCATCGTCAACCTGCACCACATAGTCGCAGTGGGAGTTAGACTTCACCACTTTGCCAATCCGGCAGGGGGGCAGGGCCGTAGAGAACAGATCCATAGAGCGCTCTAGGGTGGAACATGGGTACTTATTGTAGACCGTTCCGCCCTGGGTGATCACTTCCGGCTGCGACTTCGCTCAGCTCCCGCCACAATTCTGGCGATCGAGCAGAATCGAAACTATTGGAACCGCTCTACAGCCCAAACCCTTCGTCAAAATCGCTGCGGGTCATGGGCTGGCGGACCTCTAGGCCCTCGCCCCCCAGCACGGTCAGGGGCTTGCCATTCACCGAGATCCACACCGGGGCGGCGGGGTCAAAGGCGGTGGCGGTGTAGATCACCTGGCCCAGGCGGCCCGTCATGGCGGCGCTGCCGCCGCCGGTCTCAAAATCGCTCGACAGATCGACGTGGACTCCGTCGGCCTCCACGGAGGCCGCAAGCAGCTGAGTCTGTTCGGGAATGGTGGTGAACGCCTGCTGGCTAGGGTCGCCCGACTTCGAGAGTAGGTCATTAAAGACGGCGGTGACCTTCTCTGAGGGGGAAGCATCGGCCGCAACGGTAATGGGCTGGGGCACCAGCGCAAAGCCTGTACCTTCGTCCTTGAGCCAATAGACCTGGCCGGTAACTTCGGCTGGAGCGGGCTGGCTGACTGGGTCTTTGGGGCCAGGGTCTTCGACCTTAGCTGGCTCGGCGGGGGTGGTGACCTCCGGCACGGTCATGATCGGGTCGGGGTCGATGTCGAGGTTAGGAAACTCTGCCACCGGAGGGGTAGGGTTGATGGCCCGCCAGGTGAACCACGCCACAGAACCGCCCGAGGCCACTACCAGGGTGATTAATCCCGCTAAAACGCCGAGGGGAATACGCCTGAGCTTGCTTTTGAGATCCATGGTGGGGGTCCAAATGGGGGCACAACCTTAGCCTAGGGTAGTTAAACCTGCCCTAGGGCACGGGGGGGACAGCTGCTTGAGCTGGCTGCCGAGTGAGAAGCGGGGAGGATGGCTCTATTCTGGCAAAGATGGCCACATCTAGCTCATTGTCTCGGACTTTAAAGTTGATTACGCGGGCCACTACGCCCAAGGCTTCTAGCCGCCGCAGGGTAAGGCGTTCCTGGGCACCTTGCACGAATGATTCAAGCAGCTGGGGTGGGGTATCTTCGCCATCGACGGTAATGCTGGGATCAACCAGGGCAAAGCGATGGCCGTTAAGAACGGTCAACCCCAGCTCGACTGCGATCGCAACATTCTCCTGAGTTACCCGGTCTTGCAGGTCAACCACAATGCGAAAGCGATCGCCCGCTAGAAACTCCAGCGACGGGTTGGCCAGGCCGTAGCGATTTTGCTCGCGCTGGCCGACTGCCCCGGGCAGGGTAAATTCCAGGCTGTCGAGCCAGCCCTGCACCAGGGGCGACTGCAAGAACGCATTTAGATCGTCGTCGTTGAGCCGCAGGCGCAGGGCGGCCTGGGCCGGTTGATCGAGCACCAGTGTCCCCTGCTGTAGCCGAGCCAGATCGACATCCACCGCGTCGGTTTCGATGTCGATAGAGTCGATTCGCAGGCCGGGTATCTGCCGGGTTTCGACCCCCCGTGCGGCAATGTAAGTATGCTCAATGCGACCGTTGACTAGCTGATAGTTGGGCACATTGTCGATGCGTACCTGCAGGGTCTCGGCTCCGGCGAGCTGATCCCGCAGGGCGGCCTCGGCCAGGGTGTCGACCACCACACCGCCGCTACCGGCAACCCCCAGCAGGGCCGAGAGAATAATGGTGATCAGTTCCATAGTCTGTCCTAGGTGAGGGCTAGCGGCTGGCCAGCAGTTCGTCGACAATCCAGCCCTTGATCAGGGCGACTACATCGGCCAGGGCCACTTCTTGCACAATGCCCGTGGCCCGATCGACCACTTCGACTTTGCCATCCCCCAGGGCGCGCCCGGTGACAATGCGGTAGGGAATGCCAATCAGGTCGGCGTCTTTGAATTTGACCCCGGCCCGCTCGTCGCGATCGTCGAGCAGAGCCTCGACCCCCACTGACAGCAGCTCTTTGTAGATGGTCTTGGCGGCTTCCACCTGCAAATCATCGCCCATGTTGGGGATGACGACGATCGCCTGGTAGGGTGCGATCGCCACCGGCCAGACAATGCCGTTCTTATCGTAGGACTGCTCCACCGCCGCCTGGGCTAAGCGCGAGACACCTACCCCGTAGCAGCCCATCACCAGGGGCAGCTCAGCCCCATTCTCGTCGGTGAAGGTGGCCCCCAGCGCTTTGGAATATTTGGTGCCGAGCTGGAAGATATGGCCGATTTCGATGCCCCGCGCGGTTTGCAGAGTTTGGCTAGGGTCGTGGAGGGCGCGATCGCCCGCCGCCGCCTTGCGCACATCCACCACCGTTTTGGGCAGGGCGAAGTCTTTGCCCCAGTTGCCGCCTACCACGTGGTAACCCGCCTCGTTGGAGCCGGTGACGAAGTTTTTCAGATCGGTGGCGGTGCGATCGGCCAGACGCAAAAACTTGGGCTCCACCTCTTTGCCGCCGTTGATATAGTCGTCACCCAGGTCGGGGGCCATATAGCCCAGGGGCAGGGGCTTAGCTGCCCACTGGCGCTGGGCCTCCTCGTCGGGTACGCCCAGGGTCAGCAGCGTGGTGCCCCCATAGTCGGCGGCCAACTTGGTGAGTTCGTTGGTGAGTTTCACGTCGTTGACATCCTGGTCGCCGCGAATACTGACCAGCACCAGCACCACTTTACCGCTGTCAAACACGGCCTGATACAGCACGTTCTTAACGATCTGAGTGGGCGAACATTTGAGAAATTTCGCCAGCGATTCAATCGTGGGAGTGTTGGGGGTCTCCAGCTTTTCAAACTTGGTAAAGGTCGAGGGCACCGCATCCGCCGGGCGCGACACAGCCTTCTCGACGTTGGCGGCGTACTTGCCGTCTTCGGTGTAGAGCACCTCGTCTTCGCCCGCCTCAGCCAGCACCATAAACTCGGTCGAGCCCGAGCCGCCGATCGCGCCCGAATCCGCATCCACCGCCCGAAACTCGAGTCCGCAGCGGCGCAGAATGTTGCTGTAGGCGGTGTACATCTCCTGGTAGGTCTCTTTGAGGCTGCTCTCGCTGGTGTGGAACGAGTAGCCGTCCTTCATGATGAATTCGCGCCCGCGCATAAGGCCAAAGCGGGGTCGAATCTCATCGCGAAACTTGGTCTGAATTTGGTACAGGTGCAGGGGCAGCTGCCGGTAGGAGCGCACCATGTCGCGGGCGACGGCGGTGATCACCTCTTCGTGGGTGGGGCCAAGGCCAACTTCCTGCTGGCGGCGATCGATCAGCGAGAACATGATGCCCTCGGCTTTGGTGTAGGTGTCCCAACGACCCGACTCGCGCCAGAGTTCAGCCGGTTGCAGCTGAGGCAGCAGACATTCCTGCGCGCCTGTGGCGTTCATCTCGTCGCGCACAATATCTGAAATCTTGTTGAGCACCCGCCACAGCAGGGGCAGATAGGCGTAGACCCCGCTGGCCACACGACGCATGTATCCCGCCCGCAGCAGCAGTTTGTGGCTAGGAATCTCGGCCTCGGCCGGCTCCTCCCGCAGGGTGACAAACAGCATTTGGGATAGACGCATTGGGGGGCTCCAGGGGTGACGGCAACGCTCAATTTGAAAGACTCATAGGCCATAGTAAACGAGGACGGGCAGCCCTGACCTAGACCCGTTAGCTCAGCCCCGGCAGTTGACCAGCTGATTACTCACTGGTACCCATTGGGAATGGTAGAGAATCCGCTACAGTGTCTAAACAGCCGTTCTAGAATTAGCGCTGGGCGTTGGCCTTTGGCCGGTCTTCGACCATGGCCTCTGGCTCATTCAGAATTGTTGTACCGCAAGGAAACGGCATCTGCCCACCGTTCCTGAAAATAGCCTTGCCGAGAGACTGACGCTGCACTACCCAGCATTCTCAACGTCTGGGCTGGGCGTATCGTCTCAACTATTGCTCCTCTATGAAAAAAGTTTTCGTCCTCGATACCAATGTGTTGCTGCACGATCCGATGGCAATGTTCAGGTTTGAGGATAACGATGTGGTGTTACCCATCACCATCATCGAAGAGCTCGATCGCTTCAAAAAAGGTACCGCCGACACGGGCCGCAACGCTCGCTACGTGTCGCGCACGTTGGATGATCTGCGGCAGCAGGGCTCCCTGGTCCACGGCATTCCCCTTGAGAAGGGGGGCACTTTAAAGGTGGCTCTGTGCCACCGCGACACCTTACTTCAGCTGCCCGCCGAGCTAGAGGGCGACCAGGGCGACAACGCCATCTTGGCCGTGGCGATGGAGTACAAGCATAACTACGACATGCCCGTGGTGCTGGTCAGCAAAGACACCAACCTGCGCATCAAGGCCGATGCCGTGGGGCTGGTGGCCGAAGACTACGAAACCGACAAAATTGACTACGACGATCTCTACGCTGGCACCCTGGAGGTGATGACCTCTGCCGAGGCCATGAGCCAGCTGTTTGGCGACGGCCACCTGAAGCTCGATGTGCCCCTGCACCCCAACCAGGCCGTTACCCTAGTCGACGAGTCGAACCCAAACCACACGGCGCTGGCCATGGTGCAGGGCAGCAGCGGCAAACTGGTGCCCCTCAGCAAGCTGCCCCACGCCGGTGTATCGCGAGTGCAGCCCCGCAACCGCGAGCAGCGGTTTGCCTTTGAGCTGCTGCTGCAAGACTCGATTTCGATGGTTACCCTGGTGGGCAAGGCGGGCACGGGCAAAACTCTGCTGGCGATCGCCGCCGGGGTGCAAAAAGTCGCCGACGAGCGCCTCTACTCCCGTCTGCTGATCGCCCGCCCCATCGTGCCCCTGGGTCGCGACATTGGTTACCTGCCCGGCGACATGCGCGAAAAGCTCAACCCCTGGATGCAGCCCCTCTACGACAACTTTGATCTGATCTTTGGCACCCAGGATATGCGCGGTCGTCCCGAGCACTGGCGGCGCGGCCACGAAGAAATGATCGACCAGGGGCTCTTGCAAATTGAGCCGCTAACCTACATTCGGGGGCGATCGATTCCCAAGCAGTTTTTGGTGGTAGACGAAGCCCAAAACCTCACCCCCCACGAGGTCAAAACCATTCTCACCCGCGCTGGGGAAGGCACCAAAATTGTGCTCACTGGCGACCCCGACCAGATCGACAACCCCTACGTGGATGCCTCTAGCAACGGCCTCACCTATGTGGTCGAACGCTTTAAGGACGAAGCCTTGGCTGGGCATATAACCCTGAATAAAGGGGAGCGATCGGGCCTGGCCGAGCGGGCGGCAATGCTGCTGTAGAGTAGGCAAATCTATAAATTTGCTGGCGAGCTAACGTAACTTTTGGAAAATAATGTCTCCACTGGTGGGCAGTGCCCACCCTGCGATTGAGTATTCTACTCCTCAGTCCTGAGCTGTTGGGTAAGTCTGTACTGCGATAGAGGTCTATCGGTGAGCGGTATCTGATCTTTATGAGTAGCCTTCACATTCATTCATTAAACAGTACTTAAATCAACGCCAAACGGCATTGACGATAGCAGAAATACTTTTAAATTATCCGCATTTCCTGATTCTTCTGGAAAGGAAATTAACCTTTATCGTTGCGTCCCATGGATTCTGGTTAACTTGTTAGGATCACCACCAAATCTAGCAACGGGAGATTCTTTATGACTCGCTTCCTTGTGGCCGTAGTGGATGGTGCCAAAGCTAAGTTTTTAACTTTAGAGCCCGTGGCAGTGCCAGAGGTGGAATCTGGCCCCGATTTAATCGAACGCTGCGAACTATTAAATCCAGCGACAGAGACGTCCGGCCAAGACCTGGGAGCCAGTCGCAACCGGGGCAGCGGCAGCCGGGGCCACAGCTATGACGATCGCCGGGGCAACTACCTGGTTGAGTTTGAGCGCCGCTTTGCCCAAGCCATTGGGGCGCAGATGGAAACATTGATCAAGACCTACGATCTCAACAGTCTGGTACTGGTGGCCGAGCCACAGATTTTAGGTACCCTACGCGACTGTTTGGCCGGGGTGAATAGCCGCTTGCAGGTGCAAGAACTGGCCAAAGACCTGTGCAAAATGAAGCCCCGACAGCTACAAGATTACCTAGCCGAAAAGGGCGTGCTACCAACTCGACAGGTAGCGTGGGCAACGGTGCGATCGCGCTACAGCAACAGCTAGCAGCTGCCAGGTCAACCTAGCAGAGCCAGGGCCTCAACCAGCGGTACAGGACGGCTGAATAAAAAGCCCTGGCCAATGTCGCAGCCCATCGATTTGAGGGCCGCCATCTGGGCGGGGGTTTCAATGCCCTCGGCCACGGTGGGCAGGCCCAGTTGGCGGGCAATGTCGATAATCGAGCCGACGAGAATTTTGGCGCGATCGCTGCTGCACAGCTTTTGAATAAACGACTGATCGATCTTTAAACAGTCAATCTCGCAGCGCTCTAGGTAGTTGAGGCTAGAGTAGCCCGTGCCAAAGTCGTCGAGGGAAACCTCGAACCCAGCGGCGCGACACTTGCCGATGGAGTCAATCGCCTCTACCTCATTCAAAAAAATCCGCTCGGTCACCTCTAGCTTTATCTGATGGGCGTCAACGCTGTGGCGCTGGGTGCAGGCAATCAGCCGCTCAAAAAAGTCGGCCTGCTGAAACTGACGCACTGAAATATTGATGCTAATAAAAAAGTCGGCGCTGCTTTGGCCACGGCTCTCTAAATGGGTTTGAAAACGGCGCAGGTCAGCACAGGAATGCTCTAAAATCCAGTCGCCCATGGGCAAGATGAGCGAGGTTTCTTCGGCCAGGGCAATGAAGCGCTGGGGAGTTACAGCGCCACGCTGGGGGCACTGCCACCGCAGCAGCGACTCAAAGCCCACAATGAGTCCTGTCGTCAGGTTTAAAAGGGGCTGATACACCAGCGACAGTTCATTGTTGCGCACAGCATTTTGCAGGTCAGACTCTAGCTTAATGTCGTCTAAAATTTGCTGGTATTGCTGACTTCTCGCGTAGGCTTTCTCGGTTATGGCAGGGCTGGGCAGACCAATCTGGGGGTTCGCCAGGGTCTTGATGTAGGTGTTGTAGGCGCGGTTGCGGTGCAGCGACATCGAAATAAACAGCCGCACCATCGGCGACGACGACTCAATGCGCTCAGCCACCTGGGCGGCCGACACCACAATGCAGCGACAGGGGCTGAGGGCCTTAGCCGAGGCTGAGCGGGGCGAGGCGTCAATAATACCCATTTCCCCAAAAATATCCCCTGGCCCCAGCACATTGAGCTGAATTGAATCGTGGCCAGAACCCACAAAGATTTCAACATAGCCCGACTCAATAATGTAGGCTTTATCGGCGACGCTGCCCTCGGTAAAAATGGTTTCACTAACCGCAAATAGGCGAATATTGCAGTCAGGGGCGATCGCCATGTCGGCCACCAGACTAGTACTGTCGCTGTCTTCAGGGGCGGGTTCCATAGGACACAGTGAACCGGGGAGTGTAGGACAAGACAAAACAGGGAGAATGTTCATAGTGAGAACGATTTTTCAGGGGGTTGCTCTAGCATCTCCTATTTTTAGAAGGGCGTTCATAAGCCAGTGTGAAGTGTCGATGAGCGTTTCTAAAAAACCTAGCCAATCACAGCAGCATCGTATAGCTGTCACCCGCCGTTATGATCTAAATCACAACAATTACAGGATAAATTCCCTAGCATCCGCCAGAATATGGACGGTGTCTTAGACCTAGGCTGCATCCCCAGGCTGAGGGCACCGCACGGGCTCAGCCCCATCTCCCTCCTTCGCTGCGTGACACCATGACTGCCTTTTCTGATTCCTCTGCTCGCGGTTCGGTTGGCCAAGTTACCGTGGTGGGGGCAGGCAACGTGGGCAGCACCCTGGCCCAGCGCCTGCTAGAGCGCAACCTGGCCAACGTGGTGCTGGTCGATATTGTTGAGGGTCGCCCCCAGGGGGTTGCCCTGGATCTATCCCAGGCGGCGGGCAGCGAGGGGCACAACCGCACCATCGTGGGTACTAACGACTACCACGACACCGCCAACTCAGACATTGTGGTGATTACCGCCGGGCTGCCCCGCCGCCCCGGCATGACCCGCGACGACCTCACCCAGGTCAACGGCAAGATTGTGATCGACACCCTGCGCCAGGCCCTAGCTGTGTCGCCCCGGGCCAACGTGGTGGTGGTCACCAACCCGCTCGACGTCATGACCTACCTGGCCTGGAAAGCCAGCGAACTGCCCCCCCAGCGGGTGATGGGCATGGCCGGCGTGCTCGACTCGGCCCGGTTTCAAACCTTTATTGCCTGGGAACTGGGGGTGCCCCCGCGCGATGTCTCAGCCATGGTGCTGGGCGGCCACGGCGACCTGATGGTGCCCCTGCCCAGCTACACCACTGTCAACGGCATTCCGGTGGCTGAGCTGCTGCCTGCGCCCCGTCTACAGGCGCTGATCGATCGCACCCGCAATGGCGGTGCCGAAATTGTGCAGTTGCTCAAGCAGGGGGGAGCCTACTATGCTCCAGCCTCCTCGGCCTACGCCATGGTGGAGTCAATGCTGCTCAACCAGCGGCGGATATTGCCCCTGGCCGCCCACCTCACGGGTCAGTACGGCCTGAGCGATCTCTATCTGGGAGTGCCCTGCCGCCTGGGCCAGGGGGGCATTGAAGAAATTTTAGAACTGTCGTTGACCCCATCAGAACAGGCAGCCCTGGAGCGATCGGCGGCCTCAGTGAAAGAGCAGATCCCACTGGCCCTGGCCCTATTGAGTTCGTGATTTCGCTGGAAATTTTATCTGCCGAATTTCTTAATTGTGAAATCTAGCGGGCTACGCCCCTGTAGGGGGTGGGGCTGTGCGTCAAAAGTCGCTAAATTTGGATTTGGTGTGGGCTTAATCTGACTCCTCCTTAGTGGTGCAGAAAAGTCCTAAAAGGGTTGCTGTGCGGGGAGTCTCAAATGAGACAAGGTAAGTTAGGCGGGGCATTTCATGAGAGGCTTGAATTCCCCAACTCAAAGCCAGTGTCATGGAAACACCCCTCCTGTATCGTCAACTGC
>QBLT01000174.1 GCA_003249105.1 Leptolyngbya sp.
TTCTCGGTTCCTGCCACAGAACCCCTGACGCTTGAACTATTCATGCAACAAAGCCATTTAGCGGTGTAGGGATTTTCGATGGCCTCTGTTCGTAGGCATCGACAGTGTTAATCTAGCCCTGGGGTAGCGATCGCCATGCTTTAGGGTTGAGAAGGCTGCTTCGTTCACTCTGGAGCATCTCTCTATGCCCAATGATATTGGCCCTTTTCTTCTAGGCGCTGCTCTACTGCTGCTGTACCTGGGGTGGTCAGCCGCAACAGAAATGGGCACTCGCTGGCCCTGGCGAAAGTAATGGCCTCAATTTAAAGTCTCCCAGCGTCTGGCTTTGAGCATGGAGATTGGCAACGCATGACATGCATGACATGGAAAAACCAAAGATTGTAGCTCTGATAGCAGATCCAATGGGGTAGATGTCGTGGACTAGGGCTGAGTCTAATGGCCTTGGGGGTCTGTTGGCCAATTGCCTATCCATTTATATTAAGGAGTTCTGCCGTGAGCCAACCCACTGAACAACTGCCCCAAGCACCGCCAAATTCAGGGCCAGGGAACAAAATCGCTGATTTTTTTGATTTTGCGGGCCATCGCACCAGCTTTCGCATCGAGTCGCTGGCGGGGGTGACCACCTTTGTCACGATGGCCTACATCTTGATCGTGAACCCGGCCATTTTGTCGAATGCGATCTTTCTCAACGAGTCGGGAGATTTGTTTGGGGAGCTGGTGATGGCTACGGGGCTGTCTTCAGCGCTGGCCACCCTGGTGATGGCCCTCTACGCCAAGCTGCCCTTCGCCCTGGCCCCCGGCATGGGCATCAACGCTTACTTCGCCTTTACGGTGGTGTTGGGTCTGGGAATTGACTGGCGGGTCGCCCTGGCAGCGGTGCTAATTGAAGGGGTGATCTTTATTCTTATGACCATTTCCAATGTGCGCAGCCAGATTGTGAAGGCTATTCCCGATGCGGTGAAGCACGCCACTACGGCAGGTATTGGCCTGTTTATTGCCTACATTGCTTTGAAGGGGGCGGGCATTATTGTGCCATCGGAGGCGACGTTTACGGCCTTGGGCAATCTGCGATCGCCCCAAACGGCCATGGCCCTGCTCGGTCTAGCCATCACCGCAGCTCTGTTTGCCCGGCGGGTGGCGGGGGCGCTGCTCTGGGGCATCTTAGGTACCTCGGTGCTGGCTTGGGTCTTGGGGGTGGCGCCCTGGCCAACAGGGCTGATGGCGGTGCCCCCAGCCCCGGTCGATCTCTTTGGTCAGGCCTTTGTCGGACTGGGAGAACTGTTTCGTATCAATTTTTGGCAAATGGTGAGCATTGTCTTCGTGTTCCTGTTTGTGGATTTGTTTGACACCATTGGCACCCTTACTGGGCTGGGCTCTAAGGCTGGCTATATCGACAGCGATGGCCATTTCCCTGGGGTCGAAAAGGCGTTTATGGCCGATGCGGTAGGTACCACCGCTGGAGCTGTGCTGGGCACTTCGACGGTGACGACCTACATTGAGTCGGCCTCGGGTATTTCTGAGGGTGGGCGAAGCGGCTTTACGGCCCTGGTTGTCGCTGCGCTGTTTTTGGTGTCGGTGCTGTTTATTCCGCTGTTGCAGGGCATTCCGGCCTTTGCCACGGCCCCCGCGCTGATTGTTGTGGGGGTATTGATGATGTCGGCGGCTAAGAATATTGACTGGGATGAGCCCGCCGATGCGATCGCCGCTTTTCTGACCATCATCATGATGCCCCTAGCGTTCTCCATCGCTGAAGGTCTGGCGATGGGGCTGATTGCCTACCCGCTGGTCAAAGCCTTCCAGGGCAAAACCTCCCAAACCACCATCGGCATGTGGATCTTGGCCGCTATCTTCCTGCTGCGCTACATCTTCGTCGCGGGCGGTTAGGGGCAGATCCCAAGAGGGCGTTTGAAAATCGATTTGCCGCAGCGTTATTCCCCCGCTGATCCCCCCTGCCCCCTTAAAAGGGGGGTTAATGCAGCGAGGTCTTAAGAGCCCCCTTTTCAAGGGGGCAGCGCAGCGGGGGATCTTGATTTTGCGGCGTGGTAGCGATCCCCCCTGCCCCCCTTGAAAAGGGGGGTAAGCAGTCCATTACTTCAACGCGTCGAAGGTGTCGCCCAGGGCGGCGGTCAGAGTTTGGCGAGTCTGGGCGTGGGCTGCTTGCTCGGCCTGCAATTTTTGGGTGAGGTCTTGGCACTGCTGCACCAGCCCGTCGAGGCGCTGCTGCAACCCCTGGAGGGAGCTGACGGTGGACAAATCTTTCTCCAGTACGGCACCGGGGTCGGCGTCGAGGCGCTGCTGAAGGGCGTCGATCTGGGTCTGAAACTCGGCGGCCTCTTCGCGTCGCTGGCGGGCTTCGGTTTCATAGAGGCGACGCCAGTTGGCGGCGCTGTTGTAGGCCTGGTCGCGCTCTTTTTGGGTGTCGGCCAGCTGCCGCTGGAGGGTGCGCACCTCCGTAATCCACTGGGTCAGGTCTTGGGACATGGCGGTTACCAAAACAACAGGCAGCCCTGGGGCTAATACAGCAGCCGGGTGAGAATGCCTGGCGCTGGCAGCACAATCATAACCAACAGTGTCAAGGCTACCAGCCCCAGCAGGTCGCGGCGATCGTCTAGCTCGCTGACGTCGTTGAGGGCGGGCTGATCCGCCGCCGGAATAAAGAACAGCAGAATCGCCCAAATCATCAGCTCGGGGTGCACCAGGGCCAAACCAAACACCAGCAGCCGGGCCACTTGGCCCACGATGCCGCCAATCCGCTGGCCGTACATGGCGTGGACGATGTGGCCACCGTCGAGCTGGCCCACGGGCATGAGATTGAGGGCGGTGACCACCAGGCCCAGACAGCCCGCGATCGCGATCGGGTGCAGGTGAATCGCCTCATCGGCCCCCACCGCTGACCCCAGCACCAGCTTCGAGAGCAGGGTCAGCATTAGGGAAGCTTTGGGGTCTAGAGCCTCAAAATTTAGCAAGCTAGCGCCAGTTTCGGGAATCGGCACGATGGTGGACTGGCTCAGCCCCCACAGCAGCAGCGGCACTGCCACCACCAGCCCCGCCAGCGGCCCGGCAATACCCACATCAAACAGGGCGCGGCGGTTGGGCACCGGCGACTTCATTTGAATAAACGCCCCCAAAGTGCCTAGGAAAAACGGCACCGGAATGAAGTAGGGCAGCGTGACCCGCATCTTGTAGCGGCGGGCCGCCAGGTAGTGGCCCATCTCGTGGCAGCCGAGAATGATCAGCAACCCCAGGGCGTAGGGCAAGCCCTGCAAAATCAGCGCGGGCGTGGCCTGGAGCTGTTCTTCGGTAACGCCCGCCAGGTAGGTGCCCACGGCGGTGGTGGTAAACAGGGTGACGAGCAGCAGGCCCAGGGCCAGCCCCGGACGGGTCAGGGTTTGGTTGCGATCGCCCTTCTCGGCCTGGGGGTTAGGCACCAGGGCAAACACCGGCTTGCCCTGCAACCCTTCTTGAAAAAGGACTAGGAAGCGATCGCCGAAGTGGCGACGAATATTCTCCCGCACGGTGTCGTAGGCCACGGTGGGTGTAGAGCGCAGCTGCCCCCGGCAGATCATCGCCTGGGGGCGATACTCAATGTTTTGCAGGTAATATACCGACCAGGGAAAGCAGCCCTGCAGCATCGCTTCTTCATCTTTGTCGATGGGGCGCAGGGCGGGTTTGGGCGGCGGCGTCAGCGGTGGCTTAGACTCATTTGCCGCAGCTTCCGATTTAGCAGGCTGGGACACAATGCGTCCCTTTTGAATCAGCGCCCAGTAGAGAATTGGGCAGGCAATAAACAGACCCAGCAGCAAAGCCGTCGGAGCGGGCTCTTCGTTGCCGTGGACCATTACCCAGGCGGTGAGAATAAATGCTGGCATCATCATCACCAGCCAAAGCAGACCCACGGGGGTACGGGTGATGCGGCTAACGCTGCGCTGAAGCAGCACATAGGTCACCAGACCAAGAACTATAAGCCAGAAAAACACCATCGAGTAGCCAGTGGAGTGCAACGATCGAAGCCAGAATCATCGTTTTTAGGCGGCTGATTCAACAAGATTAGCCCAGGCGGCGGGGGCGCGATTCAGCTAGTATAGGCGTTTCAACGGTTTTTCTCACCCCTTACCCGTCTCCATGACAGCAGCTTCAGTGCCGGTTTCATCCCCCAGCCCCAAGGCTCCGCGCCCGGTGTTTGACACCGTCTATGCCTTCGCCCCCAATCGCGACACCCAGGGAGCTACGGCTTACTTTATTGTAAACAACACCGCCGAGGGCCTGCCCGCCAATCTACTCATTGATGCCCCAGCGTGGGATGAGGAAAATCGCGCCTGGCTGACGGCCCAGGGCGGGGTGCAGCGGCTGTTCATTACCCACCGGGGCGGCCTGGGTCGGGCCGCCGCCATGCAAAAAGCCCTGGGCTGCGAGGTGGTGATGCAAGAGCAGGAGGCCTACCTGCTGCCCGATACCCCCACCACTACGTTTCACCACAGCTTTGAATTGACCCCCGAGCTAGAAGCCTTTTGGACGCCGGGCCACTCGCCGGGGTCGGCCTGCCTCTACTACCGCGCCTATGGCGGCGTGCTGTTTACCGGGCGGCACCTGCTGCCCAGCCGCACCGGGGAGCCAGAACCCCTGCGCCTGTCTAAAACTTTCCACTGGCCCCGCCAGCTCCAGCAGGTAGAGGCGCTAAAAAACTGCTTTTCGCACGATACCTTGGCCCATATTTGTCCGGGGGCGAGCACGGGCTTTTTGCGCGGGCAGCGCACCATCGATCGCGCCTACGAAAGGCTTCAGCAGATTAATATCGACACCTATCGAGGGGTGCAGCCGCTGCTGTGAGGTCAATACGAGGTCGATGCATCGAGCAGCATATTTGACTAGGATTTAGAGTCACTTTTTGCCGCTCTAGCATTCCCTGGCGGCCATTCTGTGGCACTCTGGGAGGTGGATGGGCGAGGGTCAGCACCGGCCTATGATGATCGCCCCAATCCCTCACCTTTAAGCACCGGCAACCATTGAGCCCAGGCTATGCAAACGCTTCCCAATCCCGTCTCCCAGGCTGCTTCTAACGCCTTTGACCCCTTCGACACCACCATTCACCGCCGCAAAACTCGCCCGGTGCCCGTGGGCACCATTACTATCGGCGGCGGCCACCCGGTGGTGGTGCAGTCGATGATCAACGAAGACACTCTGGATATCAAGGGTTCTGCCGCCGCCATTCGCCGCCTGCACGAGATCGGCTGCGAAATTGTGCGCGTCACCGTGCCCAGCATGGCCCATGCCAAAGCCCTGGCCGACATTCGCAAGATTCTCGAAGACACCTACCAGCCCGTGCCCCTGGTGGCCGACGTGCACCACAACGGCATGAAAATTGCTCTGGAGGTGGCCAAGCACGTCGACAAGGTGCGCATCAACCCCGGCCTCTACGTGTTTGAAAAGCCCCAGACAGGCCGCACTGGCTACTCTCAGACCGAATTTGAAGACATTGGCACCAAGATTCGCGAAACCCTAGAGCCGCTGGTGGTCTCGCTGCGCGACCAGGGTAAGTCGATGCGCATCGGCGTCAACCACGGTTCGCTGGCCGAGCGCATGCTGTTTACCTACGGCGACACCCCCGAGGGCATGGTGGAGAGCGCCCTAGAGTTTATCCGCATCTGCGAATCGTTGGACTTTCGCAACCTGGTGATTTCGCTGAAGGCCTCGCGGGTACCGGTGATGGTCGCCACCTACCGGCTGATGTGCCACCGCATGGATGAGCTGGGCATGGACTACCCCCTGCACCTGGGCGTTACCGAAGCGGGCGACGGTGAGTATGGCCGGATTAAATCTACCGCAGGCATTGGCACGCTGCTGGCCCAGGGCATTGGCGACACGATTCGCGTCTCGCTGACCGAAGCGCCTGAAAAAGAAATTCCCGTGTGCTACAGCATTTTGCAGGCCCTGGGCCTCCGCAAAACCATGGTGGAATATGTGGCCTGCCCCTCCTGCGGTCGCACGCTGTTTAACCTCGAAGACGTGCTCCACGAGGTGCGCGAGGCCACCAAGCACCTGACCGGGCTCGATATAGCGGTGATGGGCTGCATCGTCAACGGGCCGGGTGAAATGGCCGATGCCGACTACGGCTACGTGGGCAAGACCCCCGGCTACATTTCGCTTTACCGGGGCCGTGACGAGATTAAGAAGGTGCCGGAAGACCAGGGCGTGGCGGAGCTGATCAACCTGATCAAGGCCGATGGCCGATGGGTAGAGCCGTAACCCCCAAAGGAAAGTATCCATAAAAGGTTAGAAGAGTAGCCCTGCTGCTTTACAAAGGCAGCAGGGCTCTGTCAATGATGCTTCGAAATGGTTTCTTAACTACTCCTGACATCGGTATTAGTACAGTAAGAAGAAAGCCAAATTCAAAGCCAAAACTTTGTGTCCTTTCTTATCCCTAAATCACGGTTTTTCTCATCTTAGCTGACTGACTTGATGACCCATTAAGGCCGTTGTAGACTATTAATGGGTGAGGATACAGTCTTCCCTTGATTGTAAGATAAGCCATTGATAAGAGCAGATTCCCTACTAATTTCTGACAACTTAAGAGGCATTCTATATTCCCCTTAAGCAAGAGGGAAGCAGGGTTGTTCTAGCGCTCCTCTCAGTCATAGGCAAGGCTGTAAAACAGAAGCATCTTAGGTCTTTGACCAATGCTAAGGGGGTGCTGAATATGTTGAAAAGTAGATTTTCACGCCTAACTACTATCCTCTGTCAGGGCCAACACAATCCACGGGGACGCCGCTTGGCCACTATGGCCTTAATGCTGCCTCTAGCATCGGGTATCTTGGGGCTGCTCTCGTCTGCCAAAATACCACCACCTAGTCCCCCCATTGAAGAACGTCAGGTAATGACGGAAAGTCAGATGGAGCGTGCTAGAGCGAAAGACTTTACCCAGTTTATCGGTAGGGACTCAGTCGATCGCCCGTTCCGCATCCCCAGCTACCTGCTGAATCAGGATGAACCGGAGGAGTATCAAACTCTTGTGCTTGGGTTGGGGGGAGTATCCCCAGTCACTCGCTTTGAAGCGGTTACAGATGATGTAACTTCTCTCCAGTTGATGCAGATAGAGAACCCAGTCTCAGATAACCTGGAAGCCTATTTGCCACCTGATAAGGGTCTCGTGGCCCAGCATCAGATGCTCCAACAATCGACTAATCCAAATGGTTCTGATCAGTGGTCTTACCCAACACCAGCACTGATGTGGCAAATAGTTGTAATAGTGCTAACAGTGATGCTCTTGTTTTAAGTGAGGTTAGCTGTTCAGTCGTTGCGTCCGGTGGGTGGCACGATCGCAGCATCCGACCATGATCTCTGTTATGGGTTCTGCTCCGCATGTTGGGTACAGCAGAACGGAACCCAACATTCACGAACTATGTAGAGCTTGTTGGGTTCTGCGCTCACGCCACCCAATAAGCTCTCAGTACTTTTCCTCGTTGTGTCACTCAGCCGGGGGTACGACTGTCGCTAGCAAAGGTATAAGTCTTTGACCTAGCTGCGAAACAGGCGTGTGTAAAGGATCTCGTGCTGCATGGTGGTGAGAGAAGTGCCCCAGTTGCTGAGGGAGAGTTCGTCGAGGGCCTGGGTGGCGATCGCGCGATCGCCCGCCTCCTCCAGCGTTGGGTAGAGCTCCAGCAGCATCTCCTGCCCCACGGTCTGCCCCAGAGGAATCAACTTGACAGCGCAGGTGATCAAATTGGCGGCCCAGCTGTGTAGGTAGCCCAGCACTGCCGATCGCCCATCAATTTCCCACCGAGCGGCCAGTAGGGCAAAGGCCACAGCAAAGTTGCAGGGGCTGCCCGCCGCGCTAAACCAGGATTTGAGATCGGGGTGTAGATGGCTGCCCATGCGCACCAGGGCGCGGCCCATGTCCCAGCTCTGCTGACGGGTTTCTTCACTGTCGCGCAGGGCTGAGAGATCTTGGTTGAGGCGGGCGATCCTTTCTGGGACCCAAATCTCAGGTTGCTTTCCCACACCGGCCTGAACGGCGACGCTGTGGACCAACCCCACGGCGGCACCGTCGAGAACGACAAGGCCATAGGTCAGCTCCTGGGTGAGCCAGTGCAGCATGTCTTGAGAGGTTGCGATCGCCCCCTGCTCAACCAGGGTTTCTAGCCCTTCGGAATAGCTGTAGGCTCCCACCGGCAACGCCGGGCTGGTGAGCTGGAGCAGCCGCAGCAGCGCCTGGGCTTTAGTTGTGGTCATGGCCATGGCTGGGGGAGTGGTTGTGAGTTGTAGAGCGGTAGGCCCCGGCCTCAGGTTCAAAGGGCAGGGTGACGGTGGTGAGCTCTAAGCCGCCTAGCTGGTGTAGCAGGGTTTCGATCACGGGGTCGGGCTCTAGCTTGAGGTGATCTGGGGCTAGCTCTAGCGAGACGTGGCGGTTGCCCAGGTGGTAGGCCGCCCGCATGAGGTCAAAGCTAGATTGGGCTTTGACCACGACCACCGGCTCTGGCTTAGCCACAACACGAATGACTGTTTCTTCCTCCCACCCCAGCAGATCGCCGCCGCGCAGTACGGTACCGCGCGGCAGGTTGAGATAGATGGCGGTGCCGTCGTCGGCGGTGAAGCGGTGGCGCGATTTGGCGCGATCGCTCGCCGTCAGCGACAGGGTAGCTACCACAGGGGCGGCCCCGTCGGGGGGCAATATACGATTGACAGTCAGCAAAACAGCTCAAATAGAGGATAAAGGGGCCAGCAACTCAATCGTTTTACCACAGCAGACGGATATGCCGTTCAATACAGAGTGATAAACCTGCTATAGATGTCATACGGTTTTGTAGTTTAGGCTAGCTTACTGTTGTCGTCTTTTCTTGTCGCTAACCTCCCCCTATGTCCGACGTCGCCTTCGAAAGTGTGTTCATTTTTCTGCTGATTGTGGCCAATGGGGTGTTTTCAGGGTCAGAAATTGCCCTGGTATCGGCTCGTAAGGCCCGCCTCGAACACCAGGCCCGACGCGGTAACGCCAAGGCGCGGCTGGCCCTCAAGCTGGCCAACAACCCCAACGACTTTCTCTCGACGGCGCAGATCGGTATTACGCTAATTGGTATTCTCAGCGGTGCTTTGGGGGGGGCTACGGTAGCTACCAGCCTGAGCCAGGCCTTTAACCAGGTGCCGACTCTAGCCCCCTACAGCGACGCGCTCGGCTTGGCGATCGTAGTGGGGCTGATTACCTACCTATCGCTGGTGGTGGGCGAACTGGTGCCCAAGCGCATTGCCCTCAGCTACCCCGAAGCGATCGCCTGTCAGGTCGCGGGGCCGATGAAGAGCCTGTCTCGACTGGCGACCCCTTTTGTTGTGCTACTGGGCATGTCCACTAGCTTTCTAGTGAATCTCATGGGGCTCAAGGAACGCCCTGACGCAGCTATCACCGAAGAAGAGCTGCGCCTGCTGATCGACCAGGGCACCGAGGCCGGCACCTTTGAGGTGGCCGAGCAGGAAATGATGGGCCGAGTGCTGCAACTGGGCGATCGCCCCATTCGCGCGATCATGACCCCCCGCACCGACATCGAATGGCTGAATGTCGATGCCTCCTTCGCCGAGCATAGCGAGCTGGTCATGCAGAGCGGCCACTCCCACTTTCCGGTGTGCAACGACAGCATTGATGACTGCGTAGGGGTGGTGTCGCTCAAGGCGCTGCTGCCCAACTACCTCAGCCAGAATACTGAGCCAACAACGCTGCTCAGCCTAGTGCAACCACCGCTGTTTGTGGCCGAGAGCACCTACGTTCTCAAGGTGCTGGAGCTATTTAAGTCGTCGGGCACCCACTTTGCCATGGTGCTCGACGAATACGGCGGCGTCGAGGGGCTAGTCACCCTCAACGATGTGGTAGAAGCGATCGTAGGCGATCTGCCCTCCGTAGAAGATGCCGACGACCCAATGATGACCCAGCGAGACGACGGCTCCTGGCTGCTCGACGGCCTGCTGCCAGTGGATGACCTGAAAGACCTGCTCCACCGCGAAGAGTTGACCGAAGATGAAGACAACTACCACACCCTGGCGGGCTTCATCATTCGCCACATGGGCCGCATTCCCAACGCCGGGGATTTCTTTGAGTGGGAAGGGCTGCGGTTTGAGGTCGTCGATATGGACGGTCGCCGCGTGGACAAGGTGCTGTTGCAGAATTTGCCGCCGCGATCGGAGCTGTCGGACTGGGAGGAGGATGGGGGGGTAGGGGAGTGACGG
>QBLT01000175.1 GCA_003249105.1 Leptolyngbya sp.
GTGTTGACAGGCTGAGGGGCGGGTGCCGGAGTCACCGCTGCTGGGGGGGCTTCAGTAACGGCTGGGGCTGCCGGTTCGGCTGCTGCCGGGGAGCTGCTGCTAGAGGCTGGCGGTGGAGATGACGCGGCTTCACCGCCACCGCTAGAACTACTCTCTGAGCGGCGCGATCGGCGGCTTTCTCCGCCACCGGAGCTAGAGGCCGACTCTGACGATGGCGACGGAGCGTTTTCAGCGATCACGCGACCGGGCTTGACCGGGCTGAGGGTAATGCTGCCCTCACGTCCGCCCAGCCGAGGCACGCTGGGAAACTGCTCAACGGGAATATCATCGGTGAGCTTAGCCATAAAGCTACGCCACACCCCAGCCGCCATACTGCTAGCGCCGCTGGTGGGGGTGTTGTCGTCATTACCCATCCACACGCCAGCCACTAGCTGGGGAATGTAGCCTACAAACCACAGATCGCGGTACTCTTCGGAGGTGCCGGTCTTGCCCGCTACTGGCCGCCCGATGTAGGCATTGCTGCCGGTGCCGCCCTCCACGACACCGCGCAGCATCCAGGTCATAATCGCGGCGCTGTCGGCATCAATGGCCTGCTCCGACTGGTTAGGGCGCTCGTAGATCACCTCGCCGCTGCTGTTCAGCACCCGACGGATGCCGTGGGCGGGACGATGAATGCCCTTGTTGGCCAAGGTGCCATAGGCGCTGGTGAGCTCTAGCAGGTTGACCTCAGAGGTACCCAGGGCGAGGGAATAGGCGGGCAGCAGCGGCGACTCAATACCCATGCGTCCGGCCAGCTTCACCACCGGGTCAAAGCCCACATCGACCAGCAGCTTCACCGCTACGATATTGACCGAGTTGCGTAGGGCCTGGAGCAAGTCCATGCCGCCGCTGTAGTTTTTGCCGTAGTTCTTGGGCTCGTAGCCATCGACTACGTAGCGGGCATCCATATAACTTCTGTAGGGCGATATGCCCCCGGCGATCGCCGCCGCATACACAAATGTTTTAAAGGTGGAGCCGGGCTGTCGCTGCGCCTGGGTCACCCGGTTGAACTGGTTTTCACTGGTGAAGTCGGTGCCCCCCACCATGGCCTTAATCTCGCCGTTGCGGGGATCCACGGCTACCAGAGACACCTGCCCCACATTTTGCCAACCGCTGTAGCGGGCGACGGCGTCTTCAACGGTTTCTTCAGCCCGGCGTTGCCAAACTACGTTGAGGGTGGTTTCTACCGTCAGCCCGCCTGCTTCTAGCTGGTCGGGGGGCAGCAGTGCTTCCAGCTGCTTTTGGACATAGATAGTGAAATAGGGAAACTCGCTGTAGAGAAACTTGGGCTGGTTGGGGGTGACGGCCACATCTGTTGTGATCGCTTCCTCCGCTTCGACGCCGCTAATGGCTTCGGTGGACAACATGCGGCGGATGACGCGATCGCGCTGGCTGCGGGCGGCTTCGGCATTCACTGTTGGCGAATAGAGGCTGGGGGCGGGGGCCATACCGGCAATCATGGCGGCCTCAGCCACGGTGAGCTGATCGATGGTTTTGCCAAAGTACACCCAGGAGGCATCGGCCACGCCGTAGGCCCCAGAGCCCAGATATACCAGGTTGAGATAGCGCTCGATAATCTGCTCTTTAGTCAGGCTGTCTTCGAGCTTGGTGGCCATCATGGCCTCTTTGATCTTGCGCTGAAAGCTGCGCTCTTGGTCGAGAAAGACGATGCGCGCCAGCTGCTGGGTGATGGTGCTGGCCCCTTCTACCAGGTCGCGGTTTTGCACGTTGGCCCAGGCGGCGCGGGCGATGCCTCGGTAGTCAACGCCGTCATGCTCGTAGAAGCGCTGGTCTTCTGAGGCAATAAATGCCTGCACCAGGTGAGGAGGCATGGCGTCGTAGCTGATGGTTTCGCGCGAGGCAGGGCCAAGCTTTTGCAAAATCACCCCGTCCGCCGACGTCATGGTGATGGTGCCGTCGCGCTGGTAGGTGAGAGCCTGGTTGGGGTCGGGCAGGTTGGCGCTGGTGGCTTCGAACACCCGGTAGGCGCGGGTGCCACCTCCGGCGATGCCCGCGCCGGTCAGCAGCACCGCCCAAAACAGGGGACGCAAAAATAGGGGTCGGTAGCTGCGCGGCGGCTCCGGCTTTGGGCCCGATGGCTCAGGTTGAGGCTCCACCTGCTGGGGAGAAACCCGCGAGCCGTTGGCCACACCGCCCCCAGCCTTGCTTCGTCCTGAGGGCCGCGACGATTTCCTCGAAGGAAACGGCAGCCGGGTTAACCAAGATCGAGCCATAGCAGCGTTGCCTTTCACATCCTCTGTGAACTGTATGGGGTTTCGGTCATTTCTTCAAGGGTACAGCCGCGATCGCGCGGATCCCTAAAGTGCCGTATGCCCCAGAGCCAGTCCCGTTACCAGCATACCTAACACCAAAAAAGGCTGGGCGCTGGCCTGATATTTGACGTCGTTACCCAGCGGGTCGCGCAGAAAATACATATCTTGAAAGGTGATCTGGGGAATGATCAGCAGCACCAGCAGCACCGCGTAGAGGTTTTGGTGAATCGCCATCAGGTAGGCGGCGACACCCCCCTGGAAAATGTCGATCGCCAGCACGCAGATCCAGGCGGCGGTGGTGACGCCAAACATCACCGGTAGCGACTTGAGGCCCATCTGGCGATCGCCCTCTACGCTCTTAAAGTCGTTGACCACCGCAATACCCAGGCCCGCCAGGCTGTAAAACAGGGTGAGTACGACAATTTTCCAGGTCAGGGTGCCAAACAGGGCGTGGCCCGCCCACCAGGGCAGCGCGATGTAGCTGGCTCCCAGGGCGTAGTTGCCCAGCCAGCCGTTTTGCTTGAGCTTCAGCGGCGGGGCGGAGTAGATATACGACACGAACGAGCCACCCAGAGCCAGGGCGGTGATGATCGGGAAGCTGTGCCCGGCCCAGCGATCGAGGCTAAAGGCAATGGCGATACCGGCCACCAGCAGTACCAGAATTTGCGTCACCACCTGGGGAATAGAGATCGCCCCCGAGGGAATGGGCCGGTAGGGCTCGTTGATGGCGTCAATATCGCGATCGTAAAAATCGTTGAGGGTTTGGGTGTAGCCCGTTAGCAGCGGCCCCGCAAACAGCATGCAGGCCGCAGCGATCAGCACATGCTCCAAACTCCAGCGGTAGTTGCCGGAGGAGGCCGCCCCGCACACCACACCCCAAATCAGCGGAATCCAGGTGATCGGCTTCATCAGCTGGAGGCGAATTTTCCAGATCGAGGTTTCGCCCGATTTTGCCCCCTTCATACCCAAGAGCTGGCGGGCCGCGTTGCCCTGGACCTCGGGTGCGATCTCAGCCGCGATTTCAGCAGCAGGGGTTTGGTCTGGAGCGTCGTTGACCGGAGTGGAGGACGGTGGTTCAGCCATGGTGAGGAAATGCTACAGGTTGATACAACGTCGGTCGGAACTTAGGCAAAACTTGGGCCATGGCGCAGTCTCCCAGGGGGGAAATCGCGATCACTCCTCACGGTGCCACATTTCTTGGGTCAGAATCAAACTCTGGTCAGAGCGAAGGGATTTTCCTGGGAACCCATGACATTGAGGAGTCGGTCGTGATCTCCCTCTAAGGATTGCCCTAGCTAAAGGAAATCACCAGGTGCTGGTCTTGGAACTTTGCTCCGGCTACCGCTTTGCCTTGGAGGGCAGGGGGCAGTAGCAGGTTGCGCCGCTGATCGCCCGCCTCAATGGTGACCTCGGGGCCGTACTGGGTGAGCTTGACCTGGGTTTTGTCGAAGCTGGGCAAGAAGAGCCGCACGGTCTTCGTCGCCGCATCCACGGTTACCGGGCGCGGGGCCGCTGCCGCCCACTGGGCAGGGTCGGGTAGGGCCTCGATCGCTGCATCCCACCCCTGATCGATGACCGAGGGCAGCGGTACCTGGGGCAGGGGCGCAAAGGCGTGAATCTGCTCGGCATCGAGCACGCCGTGGTTGACTAAAACACCGCCCACCGTCAGCCCAATTTGCTGGGCGCTGCCCCACAGGTAGCGGGCCGTCGCCACTGCCCCAGCGGTGGGTGTCGTGACTAAGAAGGCGGCCATGCGGCTGGGGTTGGTGACCGCCTGGCGACCTTCTTCAAGCTGCGATCGCACCTGTCCCGTAGGCTGATCCAGCACATCCCCCGACCAATCAACCGCCAGCACCGCTGAGGCCATGGGCTGCAAAAAGGGCGAGATCACCCGACCCACATCGGACTGCTGAAACACGCCGCGAAACCGCCGCAGGTACCAGTTGAGAATTTCGGGCATGCCCAGCATCCGCAGGGTGGCCATTGCCTCGCTGCCGTCGTAAATGATTACGTCGTAGCGATCGCTGCCGTCGAGCTGCCGCAGCGTGTTTAGGGCCAGGGCGCTATCGATGCCCGGCATCACCCCCAGCTCTTGACCGTAGACCGCCTTGAGAAAGGGCGTCCGCAGGTACTGCGATTCCAGCGCTTTGACTTCATCCCAGCTTTTTTCCAGCAGGGCCGCAGTTTGAAACTGCACAGCCCATAGGTTGGGCTCTAGCTCCTGGGGTTCCACGCTCAGAGCCTGACCCAGCAGCAGCGCCGGAGCCGGGGTCACGTCTTGAATAGCCAGCAGCACCCGCTGCCCCGCCCGCGCCCGCTGCTTAGCGGCGGCGATCGCCACAGTTGTGCTGCCGCTGCCGCCCTTACCTAAGTAAGTGAGAATTAATGCCATAGAAAAACTGGGCCTACGCGTTGGTCAGGTCATCGCTGCTCGAAGCATCCCTAAAAATATACGGGGGGGACTTCGCCTTGCCTCCTTATACCTAGGGAAACCTATGCCGATCATCTCGGGGACTGGACAGCCGTGGAATCACTCCAAAAGAGGAGATTTGCTAAGGAGATTTCTAGAAAAGAAGATTCCCGCTTTATCGGGCAACTGTAGCCACTGTAGGGTGGGCACTGCCCACCATTAGGGAGAAAGTTTTCCAGAAGTCACCTAAGCAACCATTCTCTCTTTTGCTATTGCCGACCAATTGATCTGCTCCCTTAGCTAATTTAAGAGGGCAGAGAGAGGCATCCCAGATCTTAGCAGCTATAAAAATTGCCTCAGCGAGGCTGCCTGCTACTGAATGGCAGATAGCTCATCTTCAAAGAACCAGGTGGTGTAGCGGTCTTCAAACTCCACCACGACGCCAACATCGCTGCCGTCCACCATTTTGAACTGACTCACGACGCCGCGCTTGCCGAGGTAAGCCGCTACATTCTTAGAAACCCGATCGCGTAGCCGGGATACTTTCACCTTCTGGCCAATCTCTAAAGCCATGTCTGCTAAGGGCTCCAACTGCGTTTCCAACGATAAAACCAAAAGACAGTGTATCAGCGTCTTGGCCCCTGGTGATCGTCATAATCCTCTATTGTGGAACCGAGGAATGGGTGAACTTGCCCTTGGATTTGGATTTTTGGATTTAGGGAGAACGCCATGCTGGCCAAACGGATTGTGCCCTGTCTAGATGTAAAAGCTGGCCGAGTGGTAAAAGGGGTCAACTTTGTCGATCTGCGCGATGCTGGGGATCCGGTGGAGCTGGCTCAGGCCTACAACCAGGCGGGTGCCGATGAGCTGGTGTTTCTCGACATCACCGCTACCCACGAAGACCGAGACATTATCTATGACGTGGTCTACCGCACGGCGGAGCAGGTGTTTATTCCTCTGACGGTGGGCGGGGGGGTGCAATCCTTAGAGACCATTAAAAAGTTGTTACGGGCCGGGGCCGACAAGGTCAGCATCAATTCGGCGGCGGTGAAGCAGCCCGAGCTGATCAAATCGGCCAGCGATCGCTTCGGTGCCCAGTGCATTGTGGTCGCGATCGATGCCCGCCGGCGCCTTGATCCCAGCAATCCCGGTTGGGATGTCTACGTGCGCGGCGGTCGCGAAAATACTGGGCTTGACGCCCTCGCCTGGGCCGAAGAAGTCGTAAATCAGGGGGCGGGCGAGCTGCTAGTCACCAGCATGGATGCCGACGGTACCCAGGCAGGCTACGACCTCGACCTCACCCGCGCCATTGCCGATCGCGTGCCGGTGCCGGTGATTGCCTCCGGCGGGGCCGGCAACTGCGACCACATTCACCAGGCCCTCACCGAAGGAAAGGCCGAAGCAGCCCTACTGGCCTCGCTGCTGCACTACGGCCAGCTGACGGTGCAGCAGGTAAAGGAGCATCTGCGCGATCGCCAAGTGCCTGTACGCTTGGCCTAGGTTCTGCCCTCGCAGGGCAAACCTGAAGACATTCTGTGGAAGCAATGCCAGTTTTATGAATGCCTGTTACGATGTGTAACATATAGACTCAGTCGTTAACTTGACTATCCATATCGTTACAACAGTTATTCTTCCATGCTGCTGCTCATCCTGACTATTGTTATTGCTCTGGTGGCCTGGGCGCTCCGCTTAATGGAGCAGGCTGTCAAAGGTCAGGAGTTTTCCCTGATGTTGGCGGGTTTTTTGGTGGCATCCTCTGCTGCTGCCCTGATGGGGGTTTATTTTTTGATGGGCAATTACATGCTCTATATGGATAATGCTGGTCGGCAAATGTCTGCAATGGAAGCGCTAGACATTCCCTACTCTACTTACGCCAGCGCCACTCTGCCTGAATCGGTCAATGCTTTAAACGATTGGTTCGTTCAGCCAGACTAATGATTTTATCTACCCAGCATAATGTCTAAGCCGTCGAAGAGTTTACGTTCTCGACGGCTTTTTGATTGGCCATTTGCGGCAGACAGCCGGGCCTTAAAGATGGTTTGAGTACTGGCCACCCAGATTGCGCCAAAGGTAGGGCTTTTGCCCGTTGATTGAGTCCGCTACGGGGTGCAGAACGGGCAATGGATTTGGCCGGGTTCTTCTAATTGAGGGCTCGCCAGGTGGCTGGGCCAACAATGCCGTCTACGGTCAGGTCATTGGCGGCTTGGGCGGCCCGTACAGCGGCCTCGGTTTGGCTGCCAAATACCCCATCGACCGTGCCGCTATAAAATCCCTTGGTGCGCAGGCGCTGCTGGAGCTGCCGCACAGCGTCGCCCTCCATGCCGGGGCGCAGCACGGGGAGAGCGACTGAGGTGCTGCCGCCGCTAGGGTTGGCGGGGATGGTTGTGGCTGGGGGCGTAGTCGCTGGCGTGGTTGTACCACCAGGGGCCGTGGTCGCCGATGGAGTTGTGCTGCCAGGGGCCGTGGCTGTGGGTGGGTTGGCCTCCCCCGGTGGGGTCGGAAACAGGCGGCTCCAGGTGGCAGGCCCAACAATGCCGTCGGCGGTAATGCCCGCTGCGGTTTGAAACCGGCGAGCGGCGGCGGCGGTGTCTTCTTGGTAAACCCCGGTCACCGGGCCGGGGTAGTAGCCCAGCAGTATCAGCATGGACTGTAGTTCCCGTACCGACTCCCCCTGACTGCCTAGCTGAAGGGTGGGTCGGACAATGCGCCCGCCGCTTACCGTGGGCGTAGCGGGTTGGCTAGCCGGGGGAGTCTCCCCAGTTGGGGTTTGAGCCCAGCTAATAGATGTGGTTAGGCTTATGCCCAGAACGATGGCGCAGCCTCCCAACGCGGGAATCGCAGCGACTGCTCCCCAGACGCGGCTGGCCCCCCCTGGAGTCATCCGTTGTATGAAAGGGAAGACGCAGAACATAGACTTGGCTCCAGGCAGGGTGACAGAACGCAAGAGAACCCCAAGGGCTTGACAGCAAGCATTATAGGATTGCTGTCGGCAAATAGACTACTACACCCCTTAAAATTCAACAGGGTCTTTATTGGGTCGATGGACAAGCGGAATACGCCATGGTTCAAGCCGGTTCACAGCACGATCGCCTGGCGGCGGCCCTAGACGCGATTGTGATTGGCGATCGCAGCACTGCCCACCCCAAACCCACCGACCTGGGGTGGCAGGAGGGCCTGCTGCAAACGGCTGCCGCCTGCGCCAGGGGAGAGGGGTTGCCGTCATCACACTGGCGAGCCCACTTTCAAGTGCTGACTGGCCCGGCGGCGGCGATTAACGCTCTACCCTATCTGTGGGTAATGGCCGACGCCCACGGCCACCATCGGGCTGCTGTGCACCGCTGGGTAGAGGAGCTGGAGCTGTCCCCAGTGGCGGCGATGGCCTGTGAGCAGTTGTTTGCCATTCTCTGTCAGCAGATGGGCACCGCCCACGGCCTCAGGGCTCTGGCCGCCGCCCTGCCCGGTGACTCAAGTTCTTGGGATGAGCCCGGTTCTGTGGGGCAAGCCCTCGGCCTAGTGGTGCAGAGCCAGGGGCAGTTTGTGGTGGCGGTGGGCCTGGCTCGCCAGCGACAGTGGGCGGCGATGAGTCCCCTTGGGGGAAGCTGCGCGATCGCCCTGGTCGGTCTGCTAACGGGGCTGGCCGGTGGCCGCGCTGGGCTAGGTGCCGCGCTGCGCCAGCGCTGGCTGCTCGATTACCGCCCTGCCCAACCTGACCCCTGGCGGGGCCTCGATGCCGGTGCTTTGGCGACTCTGGCCGCGTCGCTGCATCGCCGCTGGGCGGGGGTTGCGCCCCCTAGCACATCTGCTCCTTGGCCCCTGGGGCTGAGGGTTTGACGCGGCGGCCCCAGGCATTGACCCCAGCCGCCGCCTATAATACTTCTGAGAGGTCTTGGTTGGGTTCAAAGCCCTGGCGGTTGCGGGGAAGCGGTGCTCTCACAGCTTTAGATTGGGGTTCCCCGGCCTCTGCCCGCCCCCTTTAAATGTCTCAATTTATGAAGGCAATTCAGGACATTGTGGCTGCGGTCGAGCGCTGGTGGGCCTTGGAGCAGCAGGCAATGAAACCGACAACACCGCGTTCTACGCTGTCGCCGCGATCGCTATCCCTGAATGTGGAGGCGGTAGATACCGAGGCGATCGCGGCGACAGCCCAACGCCGTCTGGAGGGATGGCCTCAGCCCTGTCGCCCCCTACGGCGGCGCAAAAATATCCGCCATCCCCGTGTGGCATTTGTGGTTGCCGCGCTAGGGCTAACAGCCATTTTGGGGCAGCGTTTCTACAATCAGCCGGGGTTGCAGGTGGGCAGCATTGCCCCCGATACCGTGCTGGCCCCCAGTACGGTGCGAGTAGAAGATAAAGAAACTACCGAAGAGCGCCGCCGCGATGCTCGCAATGGTGCCCTGCGGGTGCTGCGGGTCGATCCTGCGGTCGATGACTCGGTGCTGCGATCGCTCAACGCGTTGATGGATCAGGTGGGCGATATTCGCCGCCAGGCCGGGGGGGTGCCCTTTGTGGCAACCAGCAAACTGTCGACTCAGGTGCAGGTTTACCTGCGCCGCTCCGACGATGCCACCTGGCTGAAGCTGCGCAGCCTTATCGACCCCCTCGCTGACGACAGCGCCAGGGGTGAGCAGGTGCCTTTAGATACCCTGCTGCGCAACCAAACCATTACCCCTGACCAGCAGACGGCCCTGGGTGAGCTGTGGGCCTACGGCCAGCGGTCGAGTAGCCAAGAACTGGCAAAACTGTTGACGGCGGTGGAGAAATCTCGCCAGAGCTATCAAGAGGCGATGGCCAATTTAACGCTGCTAGCTGCCCAATCCGAGGGTGTTGCTGAGGCTCCCCCTCTATTCGATCTGCCGCTACAAGACTGGGTCAATGCCCAGGCCGAGATTCGCCAAGCCGCAGAGCGCATGCTGGCCCAGGGCATTCACGCTGGGCTGCCGCCCGAGATGCTGGATCGGGCCGCCTACCTTCAGCTCAAAGACACACTGCCTCGCCCGATCGAGCCCCTGGCCCGCCAGCTCTTGCTCTCGACCCTAGAGCCCAACCTGGTCGAAGATAGCGATCGCACCCGGCAGCAGGCCGATATGGCCGCAGAGGCCGTGAAGCCGGTGATTGTGGAGGCCCAGCAGGGCGAGCTGATTGTGGCGGCTGGCGAACCCATCAGCCAGGAACAGTTTGTGCTGCTCGACAGCTTTAACCTCAGCCAGCGCCGCTTTAACTACTGGGGACTGGCCATGTTTGGTGGGCTGGTGGCGGGCGGGGTCGGTCTGTTTTTGCTGGTTGAGCACTGGGTGCCCCAGCGGCTGCGCCAAAAAGACTATCTGCTGCTGACGGCGATGGTGGTCAGCACCGGGGTGATGCAGATTTTTGGCGTGGCGGCCTACGGGCTACCGGCCATTGGTCTGCTGGCGGGCAGTTTCTACGGCCCGGTGCTGGGCGGCACGGTGGTGGTGCTGGTGGCGGTACTGCTGCCAGT
>QBLT01000176.1 GCA_003249105.1 Leptolyngbya sp.
TCGGCAGATGGGTTTTCAGGCACTCTAGGGCAGCACTCAAGGTCGCCTCATCGGTCAACGCTGGCGTAGGGGATACTGAAAGGGGGCAGGTCGTCATGGCTTTTCATCCAATGGTTTCTAGCCTGACCCTACCCCTTTTCTACCGATTCAGCCCCTGCCTCAATTCTTTGTGATCTACTGAATATGGGCAATGTGTACCAGTCGCTGGGGCAATATCAACAGACGATTGAGTACCTCAAGCAAACCTTAGCGATCGTGCGGGAGATCGGCGATCGTCGTGGCGAGGCGGCTTCCCTGGGCAATTTGGGCAAGGCATACCTGCCGCTGGGGCAATACCAACAGGCGCTTGAGTACCTCAAGCAAACCTTAGCGATCGCGCAGGAGATCGGTTATCGCTTTTGCGAGGCGGCTTCCCTGGGCAATTTGGGCGTTGCGTACTACTCGCTGGGGCAATACCAACAGGCCATTGACTACCACCCGCAACACTTAGCGATCGCGCGGGAAATCGGCGATCGCCAAGGCGAGGCCAATTCCCTCGGCAATTTGGGCAATGCATACCATTCGCTGGGCCAATACCAACAGGCAATTGACTACCTTCAGCAGTCATTAGTCATCAAGCGGGAGATCGGCGATCGCCTTGGCGAGGCCAATTCCCTATTTAATTCAGGACTGGTGTTAGCCAAGCTGGGACAGCGGCAGCTAGCACAGGAGAACTACGAGACAGCAAAAGCCTTATTTGAATCAATGAGGCAGCAGCACCACGCGCAAGAGTGCGACACAGCCCTGAGCGAACTGGCACAGCCTGCGGACAATACGCCTGTTGCCGAGCAGCAGCCAAGTTTCTCTGCCGAGCTAGAAAACCCTGCCGCCCCTGAAAGAAACCCGGCATCTAAATCTCGCCCTCAGCGAGTTCCTATCACCGCATGGTTTTTGCTGGGTCTCGGTGTCGCCGCCCTGCTGTGGTGGCTCCTGCGGTAGGGTGCATTCGCGGCCCCAAACCCATGCCTACAACCCGCCAATCCCCGCGCCGCAATGCACCCCCACCCATCGCGAGAACCCCCACATTTGCCTCACCACCATCGGTGCATTGCGGCGGGGCGAGGTTAAAGGGTAGAAGCTGGGGGCGATCGCGCCGCGAATGCACCCTACGGGGGTATTTATTTGCCCTATGATCGCCGTATAGCTCACGGTGGATAGCCTATGCTGACCCGCTACATTCAAACAGCCATGCACCAAGCGGTCTACGAGCTGCTAGACGACCATACCTTCTACGGTGAGATTCCGGCCTGCCCAGGCGTTTTGAGCAATGCCAACACCTTAGAAGCCTGCCGCGAAGAGCTACAAAGCGTTCTCGAGGAATGGCTCATTCTCGGATTGCGGCTTGGGCATACTCTCCCCATTCTCGACGGCATTGATATCAACCCTACAGCGGTTGAGGTAGCGTAATGCCTACCTTTATCACCATTGGGGTTAGGTGGTCGCCAGCCTGAGGTTGGCAATCACCGGCATCTCTAGCAAAAAATCTGCGTTGAGCCGCTTTGAGAAAAACAGAATCTCTAAATTTTCCACCTCACCAGACACTGGATTGAGCCGGGCGATCATCTCATCGCCAATTTCTTCAGCCTCTTGCTCAGCATAGGGCGCGCACTTATTGATGTAGAGAATATCGCCTGTCTGGTCGTATTTGAAGACTAGCTTTTCTGCCATCGGGTTTCTCCTCCAGTCAATTTACGAGCGGTGTAGGCAGTGATGATCCAATGTCTGGATGATGCCCCATCACTGACGGTTACAACTACCAGGTAACGTCCAGTACGAATTGAATCAAACCACTTGGAAAACAACAGGGCGGTAGGGTCGCGATCGCTGCCTCGTACCAGGTCAGGGTTTTCTAGAGTATCGGCTAACTGCTCTAAATAGTCAGGCAACGTACCCGGATGACTCGCTGTGATGTGGGCTTCCCGCTCACCTGACAGTTCTACGATGGTCCCTAGGTATGGACAGGCAAATAAGCGAGTCATGCTCTATCGTAGCCTCTGCCCCTAGCTAGCTGGATCGGTGCTGGTGGTCAACACATCGTACAAACCCCAGATTGCCATGGGGCGCATGTAGTGGCAGGCGCGGTAGGTGCCCAGGGCAGTAATCGCCTCGGGGGTACGAAATTGTAGACCGTAGGCGTAGATTTGGCGGATGATGGAGTCTGCGATCGCCATCGCCTCTTCCCGCTTGCCCATTTGGGCGAAAAACGCTGCCAGGCCAAAGTTGATGCCGATCCACACTTCCTGCTGGTGGGTGCTGTCGGGGTCTTCGGGGCTACCGTCGGGCAATACGCCATTCGCCGCGCCGATCGCCATTTTCAGCGTCGCCGCGCTAAAGTTGCCCAGCTGCGCCCCCTCAAACTTCTGCTGGGGCGGGCGTTCCTGGCTCTGCACCACCTGGTTAAATTTCACAAAGCAGGCGTCGTAGATGGCGTCGAGGGCCGATAGGGTAAATTCGTCCTCCACCAGGTCGGGCAGGCCAAGGTGGCGCACCATAAACTGGCCGCAGAGCTGGTCGGCCATCACTACATCCGAGCCGCTGCCGGTGTCGAGACGGTAGTAGCGCCCGTTCCACAGTTTGGGGTGGTAGGCCTTGAGACCGTTGTCGAGCCAGCGGCGGTACTGGCTGAGCAGAATGGGGGTATTGCCGGGGGCCAGACCAGCGGCAGTAAGAATTTCGGCGATCGCGATCGCTGCCTCCATGGCCCCCAGCCACAGCCCGCCGCAGTAGGCGCTAATGCCCTTGAGCTGCCAATCGTCGAAGGTTTGGTCGGGGGCACCCTCGTTTTCGGGAATGCCATCACCATCGCGATCGAACTGCTTCAGATATTGCAGGGTATCGACTACAGCAGGCCAGCAGTCTTTGAGAAAAGCTACATCCGTCGCCCCGGTGAACTGGTAGGCGCGGTAGACCTGGAGCACAAAGTCGCTGCCCAGGTCTTTCCAGAGGTTGCAGTCTTGGTAGCTGGTGTAGTTGGTCTGCGCCCAGGGGTGCTCGTTGGGGGCACCGAGGTCGTGGGGGGTTGCGCCCTTGAGCTTGCGGATTGCCGGAGGATTTTCGAGCCCCATGGTGACGTAGTAGCCGATGATGCGCCGTCGCTCGTCTTGGGCGGGGATGGCGCGGGCGAAGGCGCGCAGCACGGCTTTCTCTAGCTCGGGCCACAGCAGCAGGGTGGCAAAACCGCCGTAGAGGCGCACGTCCAGGCTTTCGTACCAGCGGTAGTCGATGCACTCGAGCACCGCAAACTGGCCCACCGGGTCGGCCTCGGTGGCGGCGCTCCACAGGGTACCGCCGCTAGCTAAATCGTAGAGTTCGTTGAACAGCGCCATTTTGAAGGCGTCGGTCAGATCGGGCCGATCGAGAATCGGCTGCTGCCAAGCAGTAATGTGCTGCTGCCAGGTTTTGTATTCGGTCAGGGCGTCGAAGGCGATCGCCCGCGCATTCCGGCCATCGGTGCCAAAGAAGTCGGTATAGCGGCGGAAGTTATTCACTCCAGCGGCAAATTCTGTCACGGGCAAATCCCACGCTAGGGCGATAGGGATTTGGCGCATTTCGCCGGGTTGCAGGGTAAAGCGGAGGGCGATCGCACAACCGATCTGCTCTCCCTCCTCGGCGGGAGAGGTATCGAGCAGATTCATCAGCCGCCCCAGCTTAGCGAACGAATCCCACAGGTCGCGTCCGTCTGCCGCCGGGTTCCAGCGCAGGTCGTAGGACACTTCTACATTGGGGTCGTCCAGGGTGGCGATGCACCACTGACCGTCGCCCTCTTTGGGGTCGCCTTCCCAGGCCCCATCCATTACCAGGGCCTTGAGGCCGCCCTCGTTGATGAACTGGTTGAAGTTGCCTGCACTCTTGCCCAGGGCAGGCACGTAGTCGTAGTAGGGGCTGCCGTCGTCGCGCAGCAGCACCTCGGGGGATTTTTGGGTGTTGGTGAACCAGCCCACCATGTTCTGCCAGCTCACCATGATGCTCAGGGTGATAGGGGCAGTGGTGGGATTGTGGGCCGTCCATTCAAAGGCGACGACGGGATAGCTGGCTTCTCTATAGTTATCGGGCCAAATGGGCGAAATCTGTTCGCAGGTAATCTGGGCGCGAAACACATTTTCGTAGCGGTACCAGCTGCGGGGGTAGAGAGCGTGGTAGCTGCCCGTGGTGCGGGCCTTGGTCGATGCTGGATACCACGACCACGAGGACAGACTGCCATCCTCGGGCGGCTGGGTGCTGAGGGCATAGGTCTGGGTTCTGCCGCCCCCCTGCTCCCAAAGACTAAATTGACAGCCGGGAAAACTGCCAAAGACATGCTCGCCGCCATCCATATGCCAGAGATTGAAGTCGCCGTTGGGCGATCGCCCCACACAACCTGCCCCCAGCCCACCCAGCGGTGCCCCATGGTCTGGGCCATCGTCGAGGTTGCTGGCGTAGCGGACGATATAGTGGTGCTCCCACGGCTGGCCGAGGGGTCGCTGCCACGCCTGGAACGGAATTTGGGGAAGGGATGGGGTTTCAGTCATCCCAAAATATTACCGGAGCGGGTTGGTTTATAGGATCTCCCTGGAATTGAACCCGGTGGTGAATGGGGTCAGCGATCGCTAACTCACCCAGGACACCAGGCAATTGGAATTGCTGGTGCGGCATCATTCACCCTTTGTCCAAATCAATTTCCTACAGCAGCCCCGCCTCCTAAGGCGACTTCTGGAAAACTTTCTCCCCAATGGTGGGCACTGCCCACCATTAGGTGGCTACAGTTGCCCGATAAAGCGGGGATCTTCTTTTCTAGAAATCTCCTAAGTTCGTCACCGATTCCTCACGCATAGAAGCGCTCAAACCCACACTCGCTGCCGATCCCTTTAGAATTGGGGAGCTTGAGAGGCGATTGGCACGTCTCCCATGGCGTCGAACCCGCCCTGCAAGAATATATTGGATAGGTCAACCTTGCCCCTTACCCACAATCCCCCCGCTACCCTCGATCTCGCCTTTGTCCGTCAGCAGTTTCCGGCGCTGGCGGGCGACTGGGTGTTTTTTGACAACGCGGGCGGCTCGCAGATTCTCAAGCCCGTAGTCGATCGCATCACCGAATTCCTCTACGAGTCGAACGTGCAGCTGGGGGCCAGCTATGCCGTGTCGCAGCTGGCGACGGAGCGGGTGGCGACTGGGGCCAAGGCCATGGCCACGCTGATTAACGCCGCCGACCCGGCGGAGGTGGTGCTTGGCCCCAGCACCTCGGCGCTGTTGCGGATGCTGGCCCAGTGCTTTCGGCCCACGCTCGCACCGGGCGATGAGATCATCGTCACCAACGCCGACCACGAGGCCAACATTAGCCCCTGGGTGGAGCTAGAGCGCGAGGGCGTTGTGGTCAAGTTCTGGCGGGTGAACCCGGCCACCTTGGAACTGGATCTGACGGATTTGGAGGCCCTGCTGACGCCGCAGACTCGCTTAGTCGCCGTCACCCACACGTCGAATGTGTTGGGCAGCATTCATCCGGTGCGGGCGATCGCGGATCTGGTCCATGCCCACGGCGCGCTACTCTGCGTCGATGGGGTCGCCTTTGCCCCCCACCGCCGCATCGACGTACAGGCCCTAGATGTCGATTTCTACACCTTTAGTCTCTACAAGGTGTATGGCCCCCACATGGCGCTGCTCTACGGCAAAAAAGAGCTGCTGCTGGCCCTGCCGGGCTACAACCACTACTTTATCGACGACACGGCGATCCCCTACAAGTTTCAGCCCGGCGGCAGCAGCTACGAGCTGAGCTACAGCCTCACGGCGATTCCCGACTATTTCGAAGCGTTAGCCCAGCACCACGGACAATCTGACGATATAGACCCCATCGATCAGGCCTTTAGTCTGATTCAAAAGCATGAAGGAGCGCTCAACGAACGGCTGCTCTCGTTTCTGCACAGTCGTCCCGGAATTCGCATTATCGGTCGAGACACTGCTGATCCAGCCGAGCGCGTTTCCACCATTTCCTTTGTGGTGGAGGGGGTGAGCAGCGACCAAATTCCGCCCCAGCTCGACGCCCACAACATTGGCATTCGCTACGGCCATTTCTACGCGCTGCGGCTGATCGAAGACTTGGGGCTGTTGCCGCAGCAGGGCGTGGTGCGGGTCAGCATGGTGCACTACAACACGCTTGAAGAATGCGATCGCCTAATTGAGCACCTAGCCCACTGTCTATAAAATCCCTAGCCCCCGCACCTGCTCAAGAATTTGTACTTAGCTATGTGGTTAAGTTGCAACAAAGCTTATTGCAACTTAGCCTGTCTCGTTCCTGGGTTGGATCGGGTTCACCAAAGGTAGCGGTAGCCAAGGTTCGAGTCTGCCAGAACGCCGAGGGTTAGGGAAAGACAGGCCTCTACCTTTGTTTACGGCCTGGCGACGCGGCGGCCACCTTTAATTTGGCGCTGACAGAATTTTGACAGCCAAAAATCGGCTAATTTATGCCTAGCTCACCGTTTTGCGGGGGCAGGCAAAAAACCAGTTCAAAAAGTGTCCCAGTTCTGAAATCTGGGATAAGCTAATTGGCGACGTTCGCTGCTCCTCCGATCGCGATTTACACCATGAATTGGCGACTCTGCAATCTCCCCAGACTGACTTCTGCTGCTCAATTCAAACCCGGCGTGGTTAAAACTTTAGTTCGTAGTGTGGTCGGCGGTTGGGGGCAGAGGCCTCGCCGCAGAGCCTTGCTTGGGCTGGGGTTGGCCACGGCATTGCTGGTCTCAGTAGCGGTACCTCGCTCGGTCTCGGTGGCCAACGCCCAAGATCTCACCGCCGCACTCTGGACTCGGGCCTCCTTCCCGGTCGAAAACTTCCAAACCTATACCTCCCCCTTTGGCTATCGCAGTGACCCCTACGGCGGTGGCTCTCGTTTTCATTACGGCCTTGATCTGGCGGCCCCTAACGGCAGCTACATTCGCAACTGGTGGGCGGGCGAAGTGCTGTGGGTCGAGGGCGACGGTGCCTGTGGCACTTCTATGGCGATTAAATCTGGAGAATGGACCCACATCTACTGCCACATGCAGGGCCATGTGGAGGGCAGTGGCCAGAACAAAGTCATGGTCGATCGCGACGGCGGCATTCAGCTGCGGGCGGGCCAGGCTATTCCGGCGGGGGCGCGCATTGGCCGGGTGGGCATGACGGGCCGCACTACCGGGCCGCACCTGCACTGGGGTCTCAAGTACCAAGACAACTGGGTTGACCCGGCCCTGGTGCTGCGGGCCATGTATGTTGGCCAGCAGGCGGCGCTGTAGGGTTCGGTGCCTTGCCCCGGTTGGCGGTGGATAGCCTGGTTGGGAATGGTGGTTTTGGTGGTGGGAATGGCGATCGCCAACCCGCTTCCTGCATTAGCAGCTGACAGCCATCCCCTCCTGACCCTAGATTTGTTGCGCCAGCGGCTAGCGACCCCGGTGCAGCGGGAGGGCAGACCTGCCATTGACCTGCGCTACTACACCATCGATCTGCGGCCCGACAGCCCTCTGACCGATAGCTTTTACCGACTGCTGAGCAGCGGACTGCAAAGACCAGCTACGACCCCGGCGCTCGACCTGAGCTATGCCGTCGTACAGGGCGACCTCGACCTGCAGCGCCTGGGTCAGCGTGAACCCCTTTATGGCGACAACCTCTCCCCGCTGCTGAGTGATGCTGGACAGGCGCAGCTGAGGCGCGATCGCCAGCGCTTACTCCAGCTCAGTCGCCTCTCTCAGTCATTGCTGATTCAGGGCCAGGGTAGCAACCAGCAGATCTATCTATTTAAAGCACCGCTGGTGGCGGTGCAGACCCGCTTCACGGGCCAGGTGCTGGGAGGCGATACGTTCTTTTTGGGGCGGGTGCTGGCCAACGGGGCGGTGTTTGAGCAGGGGCTCTCGGTGGGCGGGGCGCGCTTTAATCGGGCCGTCAACTTTTCGGGAGCCGACTTTCGCCAGGGGGTGCAGGCTAAAGGCAGCCTGTTTTTTGAGCCAGCCCGGTTTGACCAGAGCCAGTTTCGCAGCGGCGCGACCTTTCAAGGGGCCGAGTTTAAGGCCGATACCAACTTTAGCCGGGCGGTGCTAGTAGGCGATCTAAACTTTAGCCGCGTGCAGTGGCAGGGGGTGGCCGACTTTGCCCGCACGGTGTGGCAGAGCAGCGCCTTTTTTGTGCGCAGCTATTTTGCCAAGGCGCTGTTTTTTACCGAGGCCCGTTTTGACGCGCCGCTGGTACTACGCCAAACCCGCTTTGGCGAGCCGGTCAACCTGCGCAATGCCATGGTCGGCAGCGAGGTCGATCTGGGGGATGCGATATTTCTGCCAGGGGCCTACCTGAACGTAACAGGCCTGGAGTTTAGTCTAGAGCAAACCCAGATTTTGGGCACCCCCGGCAAAATTGGTCGGGTGTTTTCGGTGCCGCAGCTGGCGGGCAACGAGACCCTGCTGCGCAACCTGGAGCGCAACTTTCGCAATCAGGAGCAGATTAGCGACGCCAACTCGATCGCCTATACCGCCGAGCGCCTGCGGCTGAAAAGCTGGCAGCAGCGGCTGCTGGGCACTAACGTCAACACCGCTTCGGTGGCGGCCCTGGTGCGGGCGGGTTTTACCGAGGCCCAGGCCGCCGCCGTCGTTGAGCAGCGCCAAACCCGAACCTTTATCGGCACTGAGGGGGTGCTGAGCGTGCCGGGGGTTGACCTGGCGGCGTATCTGAAGGTGCGCGATCGCATCTTTGCCCGCGACACCTTCCCCATTACCCGCCGGTTTACCCTGGCTTTGCAGTGGCTGTGGCTAGGGGGGCTAGTGGTGCTGAGCCGCTACGGCACCAGCTTTGGCCTCACCTTTGGCCTGGGGCTGGTGGCGATTCCCACCTTTGCGCTGATGTTTTGGTTGGTCGATCGCTACCGTCGCCGCCGGGCCACCCCAATTCTGCCGCCGCTGGCTGAGGGGCTGTGGCTGGGGGGAGGCTGTAGTCTGCTGCTGGGGCTGGGGCTCAATGCTCTGCTGCGCTCCGCCGACTATCCGCTGCTCACCCTGGGCTTTTTGTTTATGCTGCTGGTGCCGGTGCCCGCCGTGCTGATCGGCCTACTGATCAAGCGGGGCCGCTACCACGACCTGATGGATGAGAGCTACTTTGTCGAAGACGGCAGCCTGCGCCAGCTGCGTCTCTTGATTGCCCGCCTGCCGGTGATCCCAAAGTTTCCATTTTTTCGCGATCGCTACACCTACCTGCTGCTCGATCGCCGCTGGAACTGGCTGAATTATTTGGATTTTAGTCTCAACAACTGGCTGAAGTTTGGCTTTAATGACATCCGATTACGAGATCAGCACGTACCGGGGTTGATTACGGCTTTGGTGTGGTATCAATGGGGGTTGGGTCTGCTCTACACAGCGCTGCTCCTGTGGACGCTCTCGCGCACCATTCCGGGGCTGAACCTGCTGATCTATTTTTAGCGCCGCTGTTGGCTATCCATCGACCGTTTTCTGCCCCTCGTGACCCAACCCTCTGTTTCCGATCTCAACCATCAGGCCAAAGCCGATCTGCGCCGTCGCCTGATCAGCGCCCGCCAGAGCATTCCCCCCCAGCTGTGGAAGCAAAAGAGCGATCGCATCTGCGCCCACCTGCTCAACTGGAGCTACTTTCGCCAGTGCCGCATCATCTTGGCCTACACCAGCTTTCGCCAAGAGCCTGACCTCAGCCCCCTGACAGCCCACCATCCCCACTGGGGTTTGCCCCGCTGCGTCGATAAAAAACAGCTGACCTGGCACTACTGGTCAGCCAACAGCCGCTGGCCCCTGCGCAAAGGCTCCTACGGCATTATTGAACCCCACCCCAGGTCGCCCCAGGTAGACCTCTCCCTGGTAGATCTCATCCTCGTGCCCGCCGTCGCCTGCGACGTGCGCGGCTACCGCCTCGGCTACGGCGGCGGCTACTACGATCGCCTGCTCAGCCAGCCCCCCTGGCATAGCATCCCCACCGTGGGCATCGTGTTCGAATACGCCCGCCTGCCCACCCTACCCAAAGATGTGTGGGATAAGCCCCTCGCCGGCGTCTGCACCGAAAGCGGCCTCTTCCTCGGCGAAAAATAACTCTCTCCCTACCTCACCCACCCTCCTTCACTCCACACAGGAACCG
>QBLT01000177.1 GCA_003249105.1 Leptolyngbya sp.
GGGGCACTCGCTGGGGGGCTACACGGCCCTGGCGGTGGCCGGAGCAGAGATCAACTTTGACCATCTCCAGGAGGTGTGCGACAGCAACTTCATCTACCTAAATACGTCGCTGCTATTGCAGTGTCAGGCTCTAGAGCTGCCTCGGGAGACCTACCGTTTTCGCGACCCCAGGGTTAACTCGGTGCTACTGGTCAACCCGGTCAACAGCAGTATCTTTGGCCCTGAGGGTCTAGCGGCGGTAACGGTGCCGGGAATGGGGATTGCGGGCAGCCACGACCCCCCCACCCCCGCCGTGTTTGAGCAGTTTCGCACCTTCCCGTGGTACACCACCGAGAACCGCTCCCTGGCGCTGATCGAAGGGCAAGCCCACATTGACTTCTCGGCGTTGGATGCGGGTCTGTCGCACCTGCTATCTACCCTGCCGGGGCTCACCCTGGCTGAGCCGGAGGTGATCGATCGCTACCTGAATGCCCTGGGCCTGGCCTTTGTCGGTCGCTACGTGGCCCGCCGACCCGAGTATGGGTTGTATCTGCGATCGGGCTACGACAGCTACCTCAGCCAGGGCGAACCCTTTCGCCTATTTATGGTGAATGCCGGTGCAGAGGTGGAGCAGCAGTTAATCAACCCCCTCGACGAGCTCCTCCAACCGCTAGAACTGCCCGATGGGGAACCGGGAGAACTGGGGGAACCGGGAGAATCGGAAGAATAAAAAGCCAACAAATTCGGGAGCTTCAATTAGCCTCTACGGCAACCCAGAGGCCATCATCTTGGCGGTGTTGCCCTACCAAAATCCCTTGGACGGCTACCTGGGAGCGCGCTAGGGTTCGGGTTGGATGGGCCGGGCTAGCAGGATTGAGCGTAATTTGGGTTTCGCCCTCGCTGTAGTAAACGTGCTTAAGAGTAGTGCCCTCACCATCGAGCCAAATCACCGCAATTTGGCCGGGTCGAATAGCCCAAATATCATCGGTGGGACGCACAACTACAATGTCGGCATCGAAAATTTGGGCTTCTACCATGCTGTCGCCGCTAACTTGGAGCGCATAGTCACCGTCTCGGTAGCGCCTGCCATCTAGGCGCACTTGCTCAAAAAATCTTTCAGGATGCTCCGTGAGATAGCCTGCTTGTACGATCCCTTTTAATGGCAGTTCACTAAAAGCCAGGCGAATGGCACGGGACTTGCCCGGCTGTTTTTCGATATATCCTTTCTTCTCCAATCTAACCAGCAGGTCTTGAACCAAGGATCTTGACGAGATTTTCAGATCCTCCTCAATTTCTCGAATCGTAGGAGGATAGCCATTTAATGCGTGCCACTGCCTTAAGCAGTCGTAAACAAGGCGTTCTGAACAACGGAGAACCATAATCAAAATCAAATTAGTTCATTTGTATTACTTTAGCATTCAGTAATTCTACTTATCAATAGGTTCATCCGTTCTCCGTATAGAGCGTAGATTTGCTTGTAGGCGAAAAAAGCCCGACTGAAATCTCAGTCGGGCGTCAGGAGCAGACGTTTATAGCTACTTGGCCAGCGAAGCAGAGGCTTTAACACTGACCACCCGCAAAAGCGGCACTGAGCACTAGATCTCAGCTACAGCACGTTCAATCAACCGGCGGGCCAGGGTTTGGGTGCCGGTGTGCTCGTAGTACTTCACCGACATATCGAGGAACGCGCCCAGGTAGTCGAGCTTGCCCTTAGAGCCTTCGATAAAGCCGCCCAGGTTATCGACCAGTTTGCTCTGGGTGATGTTGTGGTCGGTCACAAAGCGATCCATCCAGCCCTTGGTCGATTCAAAACTCTCGGTCATAAACGACAGCTTAGCCTTATCGTTGCCGCCGGGAATTTCGTCTTTGATGCCCTTGAAGGTCTGGTTGCTTTCCAGGTCACTGGCCCCCATGCCCTTGATGGCGTTGAGCGCCTTGGACGAAAAGTCGGCCCCCAGAGGAATGATGCCGTCGAAGCTGACCAGGGCGGCCATGCGCACCAGCGACTCGCTGCCGTAGTCGCCCAAAGCGGTTAGAAAGTCGCCCAGGCTATCGCCGGGGATGCCGCTGATTTTGCAGAACGCTACCACCTCGGCCACCAGCTTCACCACCAAGTCGATGGTTTGGGCTTTTTCGGGCTTGGGGGAGAGGTTTTTGAGAAAGCCCAAAAAGGTGTCCTGGCCAATGCGATTGGCCAGGGCCGCCGCCCCCAGCAGGCCCGAGGCCGAGTCTACGGTTTCGTAGAGCCAGAGGGCGCTTTGGTAGCCCTGCTTTTTGTCGTTGAAAAGAGCGATCGCCCGTTCGCCAATCGCCTGCACCATGGCTGGGTCAGTTTCGCCGGTGACGGTTTTGATGGTGTTGTCAAAGCCCACCAGGTTGTTCCACTGGCCGGGCACAAAGGTGTCGAGGGTCTTTAATGCCCGCACGGTTAAGCCTCCGGTGGGAAGCTTATCGACAATTTCGTAGATTTTTTTGCTCACAACTTACTCCTTAGGTCAGCCCTATTGTTTGGATCGCCGTCATCGCCGTTTGCACTGCTGACTGTCTAGGAAGCAGGCTGGAGACTGGGGGCAAGGCTCGGCAGCTTCACTCTGGGTAACTTAAATCCGTCCTTGGGTTGGGCAGGGGTAGCGGGTGGTGCGGCAGCAGTAGGGGCTTGGGGCAGCGCTGCCGCAGGTTTGGCGACGGGGTTGATTGCCCCCTTGAGCTGGGCGAGACCTTGGAGATCAAACTTTTGCAGCCAGGCCGCTCGATCTTCTTTAGTAAAGGAGGGGTCGCGGGAGAGCACCTTGACCTGGTAGCGATCGTTCACCAGCACCCCGGTGGCGGTGCTGCCCTGCTCTACGCTCGGAAATCCGTCGATAGACTGGGTAGCAGCGCTATATTTTTCCGCTGAGCCAGGCACGCTGGTGGTGTCACTAATGGTGAGCATGGCCACGGTCTTGCCGTCCTGCTCAAGCTTGTACTCGGCAAAGCCCTTCTTCTCCTGGTAGGGAATGACGTTGTAGCCGTCCTGATTGCCGGGGAAAAAAGCGTTGAAGGTGCCGCCCTTTTCAGCTTTTTTGTCGACCGCCGCTGGGGCTCCAAAACCAGTGGTGTCTTTTTGCACCTGGTCGTACTTAGAGGGGGCTGACGAACAGGCGCTAACCAGCAGCACTAGGCACACCATCAGGGGCACTAGCCGCCGCAACCAGCGGGTAAGACTCATAACTTTCTCCTTAAACAGGCAAATGGCAAATGCCCCAGACAGGCCTGGGGCTCCTTGGGAATTATCGTTGACCCTGGCACAGAAACATAAAGTTTGCGTAAGCAAAAATTATCTTTCACAGGAAAGAATTGTGGCGTTTGGTCTGACTGGGGAAATCAAGCCCGTCTGTGACCATGGCCCCAGACCACCCGACAATATCTCTCCTAATGGTAGGCTTTGACGCGATCGCACCCTTTCCCCATCTTAGAGGCCCAGGGCCACCTTGACCTTGGCCAGAGCAGCGGCTTCAGCGGCGCTGACCTTATTGCTGCCCGTGCCAAACAGCCCTTCGCCCGCCGCCGCCGCGACGGCGGCCCCGCAGTCGTAGATGAACTGCTTGTATTCAGCAATTTCCTCAGCGGAGGCTTTACCTTCAACCAGGGTGAGGGCGGCGCTAATGTCGGCGATCGCGCTGTCGAGCATAGCCCCCGATTTGACATCCTCGGGTTTGATGTCAGGCTTATCGAGCTTCACCTGACCACTCTTCATAGTCTCTTCTGAGAAGGCCGCCTGAATGATGGAGTTGGCGGGATATTTTTGGGCTGCCCCAGCAATTTGCTTTGACATGGCCGCCGCTTCAATGGCCGTAGAAACAATGCCCATATCAACCATGGCCACCGAAAGCCCGGTCATCATCGGCGCTTTAACCAGGGTTTGCAGCTCTGCGGTTGTGTAATTGCTCATGGTTTACCTTGTGGAGGACGGTCTTGGCATCGATACTAAACTACTCAACCCCGTCAAAGGTAAGCAAAAACGATAAGAAACCCATAAGGGATTGCCCGTATGGAATTAGCTTAGGGGATCCGGCACATCCTCAAACGTCGGCCTGTATTGGGCAATGCTGAAAATCATCCTTAGCCAGGGCAGTCTTAAATTGGCAGCGTTAAGATTAAAGCGCTACAGCCCGTTTGTCCAACTTTATATGGCTGTTGATACCGCGATGGTTCTGCGGAGAGGGTCTTGGGCCTTTGCCTGTTGAAGAGCCTGCGCCACCATCGCACTGACCCCTGAGGAGGATCTATGCCCACAGTCACCGAGTCTCCCTACACCCAGGAGCAGATCAAGGTTTGGCTCCGGGGGCTGCTCACCCTGGCCTGGGCCGACGGCAACTTTGACGACGACGAAAAGGCACTAATTGCCGCTATTACCGAAGACGAACTGGCCCCCGAACTCGATTTTGAGCATTTTGAACCCGTTACCCCCGCCGAAGTGGCTGACTTGCTCGGCTCTGACCCCAAAGTAGCTGAGAACTTTTTGCGGATGGCGGTGATGGTGGCGCTGGCTGACGGGGTGTATTCCGTAGAAGAAGACTTGCAGCTTCAGGCGCTGTGTCAGGCTCTAAACCTGCAAGACACCGTGCTCACCTCGGTGCGATCGACCCTCTACAGCCTCAAGCCTGAAAATGACGCAATTGCTGCTGAACTGCGCCCCCCAGCGGCAGGCAAAATCGACCCCCTCAAGCCCGCCCGCGAATGGCTCGACCAGCTTGAGGTGCACGACCCGCGCCTGGCCCGGTTTGTCTGCAAACTGATTCCGTCTCAGTGCCCCTTTGAGCGCGATGTGGTGCTGTTTAACAAAAAGCTGGTGCACATTCCGCCCATGTGCAAAATCAACCCGCTGTACGAGCAGCTGGTGGGGCTGCGGTTTCGCGCCCTGTCTTACCTGGCCGACGACTGCGGCGAAGACGTGACACCGCTGCTGTAGGGCAGTTGCCCTGTTGCCAGTCTGCGGCCCCTTCAGCCCAGTCAAGGGGGCCGCAGACCACCGAGGGGATTTCTAGAAAAGAAGATTCCCGCTTTATCGGGCAACTATAGCTCCCTAATGGTGGACACTGCCCACCATTAGGGAGAAAGTTTTCCAGAAGTCGCCCGAGATCTAGAGATTTTCAGGCTCCTTGCCAGAGACCACCGGGGCGATCGCACTGAGCTTGAGTTCGGGATGGTCAGACTGAATCTGCTGACAGTTCCACTCGTTGCGGAACAGGAGCACCGGTCGATCCCAGCTGTCTTTGACGGTGACGGTGTTGAACAGTCGGCCCACTTTTTCCAAAGCCTCCCAGCCGCCATCAACCCAGCGGGCCACGGCGTAGGGCAGCGGCTCAATGTTGGTTTCAACGTTGTACTCGTTTTGCAGGCGGTACTGCACCACCTCTAGCTGAAGCTGACCCACCGCCGCCAAAATTGGGTCGCGCTTCGACTCGTCGGCGGAGAACATGATCTGCACCGCCCCCTCTTCGCGCAGCTCGGACACGCCCTTTTGAAACTGTTTGTATTTGGAGGGATTAGGGTTCTTGAGGTAGGCAAAGATCTCGGGCGAAAAGCAGGGAATGCCGTCGTACTCCAGCCGCTTACCCTGGTAGATAGTGTCGCCGATCGCAAATACCCCAGGATTATTCAGACCAATCACATCGCCGGGGTAGGCTTCTTCGAGGGATTCTCTGCCCTGGCCAAACAGCTTTTGGGGGTGCGACAGGCGCACCGACTTGCCAGAGCGGGCGTGGCTCACCACCATATCTTTCTCAAACTTGCCGGAGCACACCCGCACAAAGGCAATGCGATCGCGGTGTTTAGGATCCATATTCGCCTGAAGCTTGAACACAAACCCTGAGAAGTCTTCGTTGGTGGGGGCAATTTCGCCCAGGGTGCTGCTGTGGGCCGAGGGCTTGAGGGCGTAGTCCAAAAACGCGTCGAGAAATAGCTGCACACCAAAGTTGGTCATGGCGCTGCCGAAGAATACCGGAGTCTGCTGTCCGGCATGGACGGCGTCGAGATCTAGCTCTGGGCCGACTTCTTCGATTACCTCCAGCTCTTCTTTGAACTGGTAATAGAGGTCTTGGTCGAGCAAGTCTTCAATGCGGGGGTCGCCAATATCGAGCACCGTATTTTTGGCCGCTTTTTTGCCGTGGATGTTGCGCTCAAACAGGTGAATCTGCTGGTGGCGACGGTCAAACACGCCCTTGAAGCGATCGCCCATACCGATCGGCCAGTTGACCGCGTAGGTTTGCAGGCCCAGCCGCTGCTCAATCTCATCCAGCAGCTCCAGCGGTTCGCGGGCGGGGCGATCCATCTTGTTGAAGAAGGTGAAGATGGGCAGCGATCGCATGCGGCACACTTCAAACAGCTTCAGGGTTTGAGGCTCTAGACCCTTGGCGGCGTCTTCAAGCATCACCGCATTGTCGGCGGCAGCCAGGGTGCGGTAGGTGTCTTCGCTAAAGTCTTGGTGGCCGGGAGTATCCAGCAGGTTGATGGTGTAGCCGCCGTAGGCAAATTGCAACACCGTGGAGGTGATCGAAATCCCCCGCTGCTGCTCTAGCTCCATCCAGTCGGAGGTGGCGCTGCGCTGGGCGCGCTTGGCCTTCACTGCCCCGGCTTCCTGGATAGCGCCTCCGTATAGCAGCAGCTTTTCGGTCAGCGTCGTTTTACCGGCGTCGGGGTGAGAAATAATGGCGAAATTGCGCCGTTGCTCTACCGCTGCGGCAATATCGGCGGAGGTGGCGGCAGTAGAAACGGCGGCGTCAGTCATGAACTAGCGGTACTCGTGCGGGTGAATAGATACGTCTTTTAATTGTACGGGCTGGCCGGGTTTTGATGGGCGGGTAGGTCTGGGCTGGGTTACTAGGGCATGGGTATCCACCACAAAGGTTTCCATGGTGCAGCCTGTCTAGGGTTTACTCATCGTAGGCATCTTTGAAGACAGCCCGTCGGGCCGCATCAAAGTCAGTCTCTGAGAACTGAACACCCTGCCATAGCCCCTTTAATTGAGTCGGTCGCTTTTCGCCTTGAGTTTCATGGAGAACGAGCTGCTGCAGGTTTTCTAACTCCTGCTGAAGTGCCTCAATTCTAATCAGGACATAGTTACTCATGGCAAGGCAGGTGCTGCTATAGACTGACCCAATTGTAGAGTTGACCAACCAATAACCAATATGGAAGAACAGCTTAACCATCGGCGATTTCTTGCTTTGCCCGTTGGGCAGCGGCAATCAAACCACTTTGAGAATTTTGAAACGATGCCTCCCAGCGTTGCTCATCCTGCAGGTCTGCGATGTATTCGCGCAGATGAGCAGCGACCTGTTCTTGCAGGGCCACAGGCAGGAACTCCATCATAGTCACAACCGTTGTAATGGCAGACGAAGTCATGGCTGGAGAAGGCATAAATCTATAGCGCTAAGGTAGCTTACTTTGACTAAAGTGTGATTTTGCCCCCCTAAGGCAGAGCCAATAGCCAGGCGCGATCGCCCAGAACATCTCACCCAAGTCAAAATCATATTGCTATACCGTTAAGTAATGAATTAGGGATTGAGCCATGCTCATGGAATGGTGGTACGGGCTGTGTGGCGGCATTCTCATTGGCCTCAGCGCCACGCTGCTGCTGGCCTTCAATGGAAGAATTACAGGCATTAGCGGCATGGTCAACGGTGCCATTACCTTTGCCGCCGCTGAGAGCTGGCGCTGGTTGTTTCTGCTGGGCCTGGTAGCAGGCGGCCTGATCTACGAATATGCCCTGGCCCCTCAGCCTACGCCGACCTACGCCTTTGCCCCGGCCACGATGGTTGTGGCCGGGCTGCTGGTGGGCTTTGGCACTCGCATGGGCAACGGCTGCACCAGCGGCCACGGGGTCTGTGGGCTGGGGCGACTGTCGGGGCGATCGCTGGTTGCCGTGCTCACCTTTATGGTCGCTGGCATCGTCACCGTATTCATCACCCGCCACCTGCTGGGCTGGGTCTAGAGATATTCGAGGAATCCACCATGACAACCCAAGGCGCATCCACCCCTAACACCCTGGCTCAGAATCTGGTGACCCTCACCGCTGGGCTGCTGTTTGGTCTGGGCTTAGGCTTTTCGCAGATGATCGACCCCCAGCGGATCATTGGCTTTCTAGACCTTACCGGCACCTGGGACCCTACTCTGGCCTTCGTCATAGGCGGCGCGGTGCTGGTGACGCTGATTAGCTTTCGCTTTATTCTGCGGCAGCCCCATCCTCTGTTGGGCAGCAAGTTTTTTGTGCCCACCCGCAGCGATATCGATCGCCCCCTGGTGCTGGGCGCGGCCCTGTTTGGCATCGGCTGGGGGTTGGGGGGATATTGTCCGGGGCCTGCGATCGCCGCTCTGGGCCTGGGTTCAGCTAACCCAGTGCTGTTTGTGGTGGCAATGATCGCTGGGTCTTTAGCGCACAAAGCCCTCAACCGTCCGCCGCAGCCCTGAGACAGATTGGTGCAGCGACCGGCGAAAAATTCGCTACCCTAAACGGTCGTGTAGCGTAAGCAGCAACAAGGATGGCAGCTATGGGGACTGTGGGCAAAATTGCGGTGGGTTTAGCCCTGGGGGCAGCCCTGGTCAGCGGCGGGCTGGGGCCAGCCCTGGCGAAGACGCCAACACCGACGACGGCAGAGTTTAGCTTAGATAGCCGCCTTAAACAGACGCGATCGCAGTCCTACCGCTATGCCATGCTGGCGGGCTATTCCGCCGCCGAGCGAGAAGATTACCACACGGCACTGATCAACTTTCGCCGGGCCCTGACGTTTCGACCGGGCGATCGCTACGCCACCGCTGGCATTCGCAACATGCAGACCTACATTGCCCAAGAGCGGGCCGAAGCCGCCAAACAGGCCGAAATCGCCCAGCGCCAGGCCACCCTAGCCGCCGCCGTAGAAGCCAGCGACTGGGCCTGCGCCGCCGCCTCGGTCGATCGCCTGGTGGTGCTGGTGCCGCCCACCTCCGCCGATCGCGCTCGGCTAATTGCCTACCGGGGTGAGCTGGCCGGGTTCATTCAGGCCAGGGCCAACCTAGAGCAATGGTCTACGGTTTGTCCGGGGGGGCAGGTTTAGTCGGTCAAAGCCTTCCTAAGGGGTGAACACCGACACGGCATAATGATTATTGGGTTTACACCCCACTGTCTTTGCCCCATTGCCTTTTGTAAATGAACTACCTGGTCGCCGTTTTAGACAACCGCATCAAGGCCGAAGAAGCCTACAACGCCCTTGAGGAAGCCAGTCTGCCCAAAGACAACATCGATATCTTGGGCAAAGGTTTCAAGACCGCCGACGAGTACGGGCTGATCGACCCAGCCGACCAGGCCTGGAAACAGATTCGCCTGATGATGGTGTGGCTAGTGCCCTTTGGCTTTATCGCCGGGTTTAGCTTCAACCTGATCACCGGGCTAGATACCTTTGCTTTTACGGGGCGGTTGGGCAACCAGATTATCGGCGGGCTGCTGGGGGCGATCGGCGGGTCGATGGGAGCCTACTTTATTGGCGGCGGCATGGGCATTCTCGGCAGTGGCGATGCCCTCTCGTACCGCAACCGCCTCGACGACGGCAAATTTTTAGTCGTCGTGCGCGGCTCCGAGGCGGTGGTGCGCCAGGCGACCCCCATTCTGCGCAAGTTTCGCCCCGAAAATATCCAGGGCTATTCGGGCAGCTAGGGAAAATTTCTCAACACCCCCAGAGAGTCACTAGAGAGCCACTCCATGCCCCCCATGAGCAACCCCGCCAACCGAGATGTAGTCATTATCGGCAGCGGCATTGGCGGCCTGTGCTGCGGCGCGCTGCTGGCCCGCTACGGCTATCGGGTCACCGTCTGCGAAAGCCACACCATTGCGGGCGGTGCGGCCCACGGCTTTGAGCGCCAGGGGTTTATTTTCGACTCGGGGCCATCGCTTTACTCGGGGATGTCGTATCGGGCTTCCACCAACCCCCTGCGCCACGTGCTCGATGCGGTGGGCGAAGGGGATAGCATCGCCTGGGCCAACCACCTGGGGCGTGCGCATTCCCGAAGGCGACTTTGACACCACCGTGGGCAATGATCAGTTCGCCGACCTGCTGCGCGATCTGCGGGGAGAGACCGCTGTTCAAGAATGGCGTCGTCTGCAAAAAGCGATGGTGCCTCTGGGCAAA
>QBLT01000178.1 GCA_003249105.1 Leptolyngbya sp.
GGGGGAAGGAGTGAAGGGGTGATGGGGTGGCTGGGTTAGTCATGGGGTTTGTTGGTGCCGAGTAGGCCGATGAGGGTGGTGGTGCCGGTGGTCCAGAGGGCGATCGCGGTATTGAATACATGGGTTTGAGCCTCGGTGAGGGTGGGCTGGCTGGCCAAGTGCAGGGCCGCGCCGCCAGAGCCGAGGGTGAGCGATAGAACGGTGGCGAAGATCAGGTTGAAGGCGGGTGGGGTTTTGGTGGGTTGCATGGTGAACTCCGGGCTGTGTTGGATGAGTTCATCATCGTTGGGATGCCACGAAAGTTCAGTCCCCGCAAGGGTTTCAGACGGTATGACTTGGGTGTGAGTTGGGGATGAGTTGCGTTACCCTTGGGTAAAACCGTGGTCAAGCGAGATAAAACGGCATGGCAGGGCGATCGTTATCAGCAAAACCCTATGGTCTGACCATTGCCAATAATGCCTTGACGGGATTGGGCATCAGTAAAGAGGATTTTGCCGCCAAGGTCAAAATTCAGGGCAAGACAACGACCCAAGGCATAGGCATTGCTACGGTTAAAAAATTCTTCACGGGCAAAAGTGTAGACCGCAAGTATTTTGTTGCTATTTGTCAAGCTTTGGGGCTGAACTGGAAAGACGTGGAAGGGCTGCAAGCTGCCACCGTTGCAGAAACTGTCCCCGACCCTAAATCAAACATTAACCATTTGGTGCAGACCGTCCGCGCCCAAGTGCATGCTGATATCCAAGACCGTTGTGGAAAAATGCGGGTGCTGGATATGGAGCAGCCCATTGGTCTGGGCGATATCTACACCAGCGTCAACGTTCTCGAAAAGCTCTCTGGCAGGCGACGGCTGGGCCTGAATGAGCTGCTGCAAGACTGCGACCCGGAAAACTTTGACCGTTTTTTGCTAGGTCAGGTGCGCCATGAACGAGTCCCTGGATTAGAAGCTGTAGAACGCTACGATCATCTGATGATTTTGGGGAAGCCAGGAGCAGGCAAAACCACTTTTATGAAACGGCTTGCCATTCTCTGCAATCAGGGCGAATTTCAACCTCAGCGAGTGCCAATTTTTGTGACGTTGAAAGATTATGCCGAGGCAGAGGGAAAGCCAAAGTTGCAAACCTACATCCAAAACCAGTGGCAAACCTGCGGTGTGAAAGCGGCGAATGCAATCTCGACAGTATTGGGCAATGGCAAAGCCCTGGTGCTGCTGGATGGCCTAGATGAGGTCTACGAGACCGACCATGACAGTGTGCTGCAAGACATCAAAACCTTTGCCTACCAGTTTAGAAACTGCCAATGTGTGATTACCTGCCGCATTGCCGCACGAGAATATATCTTTGAGCAATTTACCGAGGTGGAGGTGGCCGACTTTGACGAAGACCAGATCGCAGAATTTGCAACTAAATGGTTTGCTGCCAAGCACGACCCTAAAAAGGCAGAAACCTTCATTCAGCGGCTAGAAGATAACGAGCCAATTCAAGAACTGGCGACCAACCCGTTGCTGTTAACGCTGTTGTGCCTGGTGTTTGGCGAAGCGGCAGACTTCCCCGCCAACCGAGCGGAACTATATAAAGAAGGGCTGGATGTGCTGCTGAAAAAGTGGGATGGAAAACGCAACATTGAGCGGGATCAAGTCTACAAAAAGCTTTCCCTTAAACGCAAGGAAGACCTGCTGAGCCAGCTTGCCTTTGAAACCTTTGAACGAGGTGATTATTTTTTCAAGCAAGCCACTGTTGAGCAACACATCATCCGTTATATCCGCAACCTGCCTGGTGCCAATGAGGACGAAGAAGCTCTGCAGCTAGATAGCGAAGCGGTGCTGAAATCTATTGAAGCTCAGCACGGGCTATTAGTAGAACGGGCCAGAGGTATTTACTCCTTTTCCCACCTTACCTTTCAGGAATACTTCACCGCCCAGCACATTATCAGCCCCACGACGACGCTAAACCAAGCCTTACAAAACTTGGCCACCCACATTACCAAGAAACGCTACCGTGAAATCTTTTTCCTCATAGCAGGAATGCTACCCAAAGCCGACACCCTGCTCCTGTTGATGAAACAACAGGTTGATCAAATCATGCAGGATGAGCCAACCAAAGATCCTAAACTACAAACACTGTTGGCTGGTACACATCAAAAAGCAAACTCAGTTAATACCTCATATAAACTTGTCGCAGTTCGAGCTTATTACTACGCTCGTGACTTCACTCTTGTATGCGCTATCGCTAGTGATCATAATCGTGCCCTTGCCATTGCCCTTACTCGCGATATTAATCGCGCATTAAATATTGCTATTAATATCACTTTTGCTCGTGCCAGAAATTATGGTCAACTTACCCTCGATCACACCCTTGACCGTACTCTCGACCATGTCTTTTTAGAGAATCTATCAAGTCAAAGTGATCTTGGATTGAGGTCTAAAATTCAAGAATTAAGACTTGAATTACCAAAAACAGATCATTTGGATATCTTTGAGAGATGGTGGCAGGAAAATGGCAAAAAATGGGGTAATGAATTGAGAGCTACACTAACAAAACACCTGAATCTTGATGATTATTGGCAATTTGCTAAAGGTCAAACAGAAAAGCTATACCAGTACTACGATGCCAACAAACTTTTGGTCGATTGCCTCAACAGCGATTGCTACGTTACCAAAGCTACCCGGCAATACATCGAAGACACCCTACTGCTGCCCCTCAGCGAAATCGAAAAATATCCAGTTCCCGATGCAATAGCCAATCTGTAGCGGCAGAGATCCCAGGGTTTTTGAAAAACCCTAGGGTCTGACAACCTTTCCGGTCAACTTTAACGATGCCAACCCATGCCCCTAACCACCACCAACTACAAGCACATTATCCTCAACGATCGCCAGGTGCCCGTCATCGAAGGCAGCACCATGAAAGTGATTGAAATTGCTATGGCCCAACGTGCCCACGGGTGGACGCCTAAAGAAATTCACATCAACCATCGCCATCTGACCATGGGCCAAATCCACAGCGCCCTTTCCTACTATTGGGATCATCAATCAGAGCTAGAAGCCGCCATGGATGCAGAACTTCGCGAAGTAGAAACCCTGCGGCAGGCCGCTGATGAGTCTCCTTTCGTGGCCCGGCTCAAAGCTCAAACCCTGCTCCCATGAGTCACCTAGGTCAACCAGTAAACTTCGAGGTTAAAACATGTTGGAATCTAGCCTAAACGAAACTCAAATTAAAGATTTGATGAAAGCAGCGATTCTTGAAATCTTTCAAGAGCGTCGTGACTTGTTCCAAGACCTTATTGCAGAAGCTTTGGAAGATATTGCATTGGTGAAAGCCATTGATGAGGGCAAAGACTCTGAACCTGTTAGCCGCAAGGCGATTTTTGAGATATTGGAGTCTGGTGAATGAGAGTCGAATTTCGTAAGACCTTCGAAAAAGACCTCAGAAAGCTTAAAGATAAAAATCTGCTAGCGAAACTTAGAGAAGCTATTGAGGCTATAGAGCAGGCAGATAGCTTAGACACCATTACAAACCTCAAAAAGCTCAAAGGCGACGATAGCTATTTTCGCATCCGTATTGGAGACTATCGAGTTGGGCTATTTTTGGCTGGGGAGACTTTGCTCTTTGTCCGTGTGATGCATCGCCGAGAGTTTTATCGCTACTTTCCGTAGCCAATTAAGACCGTTCTCGACAAAGGGCGTGGATCGTCGAGGGCAGGGTGCAACAGTAGGTTAGTGTTAGTGGCTCCTCCCACAGCATCTTGGGGCTTCACAAGTCCCCACGGCGGCGTAAAATACAGACGACTGATGTAGAGAGCGCAAAAGGTTAACTATGGGACGCTTCAGACCTCTTTTGGGAATTTTGCTGGCGGTAGTGGCCTCCTGCCTGGTGGCCTGCGGTGGCCCAGCGGCTAAGATACCGACCACCTACACCCCAGAGATATTGCAGCAGGTAGAGCTATATACCCCCGCTGTGGCCGAGCTGCGCGATCGCTTCCCCGAGCTTCAGGGCTATATTCAACAGAAAGACTGGGTCAACGTGCAGAGCTTCATCCACGGCCCCATGGGCGAAATGCGGACGCGGGTCAATCGGTTGGCAAACACGCTGCTGACCAAAGATAAGCCCCAGGCCCAGTCTCTAGCCAAGGAGATCTACACTCACCTAGAGCGCCTAGACGAAGCCGCCGCCAACAACCAGCAGGTGATCGCTGGTCAAGAGTATCGCAATGCTCTCGACGACTTTGACTCCTTCTTGAATCTGGTGCCAACGTTTCAATAGACAATCCATCCTCCCTTGAAACGAATCACCGTTATTGGCTGTGGCGTTGTCGGGGCTGCGATCGCCTACGAATTGAGCCTTTGCCAGGGAACTCAGGTCACGGTAATCGACCGCGCGGCCCCAGCCCAGGGATCTACCGCCGCTGCCCTAGGTGTGGGCATGGCAGTGATCAGCCACAAGGTAAAGGGGCGCAACTGGCGATTGCGAGAGCGCAGCCTCAAGCGCTATCAAACGCTGATTCCAGAGCTGGAATCGCTGACGGGGCGATCGATTCAGCACAATACCCAGGGCATTCTCAGTCTATGTTTCGCGGCTGAGGAACTGCCCCGGTGGCGATCGCTCCAAGCCATCCGCCACAAACAAGGGTACGAGCTAGAACTGTGGGAACCGGAGCGGGTGGGCGATCGCTGCCCCCACATCAGTACCGCTAGAGTCGTCGCTGGCATCTACTCGCCCCAAGATTTTCAGGTCAATCCGACGGATCTGACGCTGGCGCTGGTGGCCGGTGCTCAGGCGAATGGGGCTGAGTTCCACTTTGGGGAGCCAGTTGTGGGGTTTGATGGAGCTGAGGTAGAGGCTGTACCCCAGGAAGGCCGTTGTTGTACCGCTGTGCATACGCCCAACCAAAGCTTGGCGACGGATGCGATCGTGATTTCCGCAGGCTTAGGGACCCTGCCCTTCACCCAAACTCTCCACCAACCGACCCCCATCGGCCCAGTACTCGGTCAGGCCCTTCGGCTTCACCTAGACAAGCCCCTGGGAAATCTCGACTTTCAGCCCGTGGTCAATGGCAGCGACGTTCACCTGGTGCCCCTGGGCGATGGCGACTACTGGGTGGGGGCCACCGTAGAGTTTCCGCTCGAAACCTCCTTAGAAGATGCCCTGGCTATGCAGCCCGAGGCCGATCGGCTAGATGAGGTGTTAGCCGGTGCGATCGCCTACTGCCCAGCGCTAGCAGCAGGTACGATTACCCAGCGCTGGTCGGGCCTGCGCCCGCGCCCCCAGGGCCAGGCAGCCCCGGTTATTCAACTGCTGACCGGCTACAGCAACATCTGGCTGGCCACCGGGCACTACCGCAATGGCGTCCTCCTCGCCCCCGCCACTGCCCTGGCGGTACGTGATGAGCTGGAACGGCAGAGCTGATGGTTATGATGGGGCAAAGACCTCTGCCGTGAGGGAATATTTATGCCGCTAACCGCTGATGAACTAGAAAAGCTTCAGACCGAACATCCCGAATATCGGATGGAGCTGGTGGATGGGGAGGTAAAAATTATGAGTCCTTCTGGGTACGAGGCAGATGAAGTTTCTATCGAACTCGCAGCTCAAATTAGAAACTGGGTGCGCCCTCGTCAGCTCGGTCGAGTTACAGGTTCTAGCGCTGGGTTCATACTACCCAACGCTGACACCCGCGCTCCCGATGTCTCGTTTGTCAAAGCTGAGCGACTGCGGCGCAGTCCCCGTTCCTTTGCGGAACTGGCCCCCGACCTGATGGTGGAGGTGAAATCGCCAACGGACAAATTGACGAAGCTGCGGAGCAAAATCCAAGATTTTTTGGCTTTGGGTACCCAGGTAGGCATTCTCATTGACCCTGAAGTCCGCTGTGTAGAGGTGTATCGAGCGGGGGATGAGGCAGTTCTTTTAGGGGATGGCGATCGCCTGACATTGCCCGACCTGCTGCCGGGGTGGGAGGTGGCCGTAGCTGACCTGTGGCCCCTGGTATTTGAGTAACCCTAGAGCAATTCCAAAAGCGTCCCTAAAAACGGCAAGAGGCGCAGCCGGTGCTACGCCTCTTAACAGAGTTCAGGCAGGGGTGCCTTTGGCTTAAGCCGCTTCCATCCAGTCATAGATCTGCTCTAGTTGCTCCAGGGTTACTAAGCCGTACTGCCACAGAATCATGGGTAGTGGGCCAGGGTCTTGCTCGCTGTGCTTGAGGGCGACCTGAATGGAGGCCGTCGAAATAGCTAATTCATCCTGTAGGAACCGAATCAGATTGGGTTGGGTGCTCACCGTCATAGAAGTATCACCTCCTTGGGGGCGCTAGGGTTTGCAGATATTGCCCACGATTTTACACAAGGATGCCTCCGTGGCAACATTAATTTCGCTAGGGATTAACTGAACTTTTATCACATCGCTGCCGATGAGTGGACCCACTGGTTATGGGAGAGACTCACCGCTGTTGTAGGGCAACTGTCCGCTTGCCCTAGATATTCCTGGGGCAGCATTTCAGTAGTTATCGCCTTTAGCTGTGATAAAAGATGCCCAAAAATAACACAAAAACTCGGATGTAGCTTTACGGAATGTTGAAACCTGTAATATTTAGTCAAAACTCAGAACAATTGTGATCCAGGATCGGCTTAACGCGATCGCCTTGGAGAATCATCTCAATCGAAGTTGGAGGCCTTGGTATAGCCGCGAACCTTCCAGCTGTGGCCCAGTGGCCCACCCTACTCTGGTTTAGCTAAGGGGCTAACGATGTTGAATAGCGCAGCGTAGTCATCGTCGTCAAATCCGGCCTGCACGGTCTGCTTAACTAGCTGGCGCACACTTTCCGCAGGAAACGGGGAAAGCCCAGCAGCTTTGGCAGCGTCTACAAATAGCCCCATATCCTTGAGCAGGTGTTTGGTAGGGAAGTTGGGGTCGGCAAACTGGCGGGTCTGCATGCGGTGCAGCTTTTTGTCGAAGGTGGGAGCATAGAGAGCACTCTGGCGCACTACCGCCATAAAGGTTTCTACATCGATACCGGCGGTCTGCACCAGCCCCAGACTTTGGGCAAAGGCGGCGGTGAGCGACCCAATCAGCTGGTTCATAGCCAGCTTGAGGGTGGCAGCGCTGCCCACGGGGCCAACATGGTAGAGGGTAGTGCCCAGGCACTCCAGCAGGGGCTGCCAGCGTTGATAGGCGTCGTTTTCGGCCCCGACCATGATGATTAGCTTGCCGTTTTTGGCTTCGGGGATGCTTCCCAGCACCGGTGCTTCAAGGTAGGTGCCTCCAGCTTGGGCCACCATTTGGCTGAGTTGATGACTTTCGGTAGGGGCAATGGTGCCCATTTGAATGATGGCTTTGTGGGCAAGGGGCAAGGGGCTATCGCCTAGACCCATGGCCTCTAGGAGCGATCGCACCGCCTCCCCATTGGTGACCATAAAGATAACGGCTTCCACATTTTGAATTAGAGCCAGGGGCGTAGCACAGACTCTGGCCCCCGCCAGCTCTAAAGGTTTGAGCCGGGCCGGAGTGCGGTTGTAGACCCAAACCCTGTGACCCGCCGACATCAGCCTGAGCGCCATGGGCGATCCCATTAATCCGGTACCAATTACCCCAATGTTCACCCGTGGTGTCCTCCCTAAAATAAATGGAATGGTTTAGCCGGTTTCGGCCATAGTTTGTGGCTCTTGGCCAGGGGTGATTCGCGAAGCGTTCGGGAACCGACTCGGAACGAGTATCCCGGCAGGAGTCGCGGCCCCCTGCGCCCGGCGATGGTGGTAAAGGGAATGGTACTGTCCCCACGCGGCTTCGGCCTGGGCGGTGGCCCCTAGCCACTCGGCTAAGAACTGACGCAGCCAGCGCTCTACCGCCGCGCCGTAGAGGCGATGCTGGCTGAGGTGGTGGGCTCGCCCCTGGGCACCGGGATGGGTTAACTGATCAGCGCCTTCGGTCGTCCAGTGGTTGACCATGGCAGCGGTGATTTCGGGGTGAAACTGAAGCCCATAGGCCCACCGCCCGTAGCGAAATGCCTGGTGGGGAAAGGTGGTGCCAGTGGCCAGGAGGTGGCTACCGCTCGGCAGCGTAAACCCCTCCTGGTGCCACTGGTAGACCAGCAGCGGGCCGGGCAGTAGTTCCTTGCCCAGGGGGGTCGGCAGAATCGGGTAATAACCAATTTCGCGCCTTCCCTCAGGGTGAGAGGTGACGGAAGCGCCAAGGGTGCGGGCCAGCAGCTGCGCCCCCAGGCAAATACCCAGGTAGGGTTTTTCGGCGGCCAGAGCCAGGGCAATCCAGTCCAGTTCTTGGGCAATAAAGTCGAGGTGGTCGTCATTGGCGCTCATGGGGCCACCAAACACCACCGTGCCGCTGTGGCGATCGAGATTGGCAGGCAGCGGGTGGCCCAGGGCCGGACAGCGAATATCGAGGGCAAAGCCCAGGTCGCCCAGCACTTCCCCAACCCGGCCTGGGTTGGAGGTGGGCTGGTGCACAACGGCTAAAACGGGGTGATTGAGACTCACGGGGCGGCGCGATGATTGTTTGTCAGAGCGTTCCTAAAGACCGGGCCACCATACCGGCGGCGGCGCGATCGCCCAAGGAAGCATCTTTATCACTGTATCGCTTTAGCTCAGAACCGGAGCTAAGCCGCTTCTACAGCTGGCGCTCGACCTGCACCATGCGGCGGTAGGCCAGCCAGCCAGCAACCACCATGGCGATCGCAAACAGCCCCAAAAACTGCACGTGCTCCCCCACATCGGCCAGGGTGCTGCCCTCGACCACAACCCCCGAGAGGGCCTCGATCATATGGTAGATGGGGTTGTAGCGGGTGAGCTGAGCCAGGGAGTCGGGGAAAAACGCCGTGGGCAGAAAGGTGCCCCCCAAAATCATTAGCGGAATGCCAAAGGCAGCAATTAGGGCGTTGACGTCTTCGGTGCGGCGGGCCAGCTGGGTGCCCAGCACAAACCCCACCCCCACGTAGGCAGCGATGCTGAGCACCACAATTAGCAGATTGGCCAGGGGGTTGCCGTCGAGGGTGGCCCCCTGGGAGAGGGCGATCGCATACACCAAAGCCGCCTGGGTCAGCCCAATCACCCCGTAGGCCAGACCAATGCCTAAAAAATACGACACCCCGCTCAGGGGCGACAGAAACAGGCGCTTCAGCGTCTTTTGCTCGCGCTCGGAGACCACCGTAGCCACGCTGCCCCCCAACCCGCTAAAAAACAGCGCCGCTCCCACCAGGGTCGAGGGAGCCGCCTGGGTATAGGCCTCGGCCAGGGTGATCTGCAACCGCTCCTGCAAGATCAAACTGTTGAGAATCAGCAGCACAACCGGGAAAATGGCCCAAAAAACCAGACTGCGCCGCCGCCGCCCCAGCTCGACTAAAATTCGCTGGGCAACCGCCAGGGTTTCTCGTGCGTATTTCATCGGGATGAGTAGACTGTAAAGGCAACTTAATACTAGTGGTCAAGGGAATCTTGACAGTTCTTACATTAGCTGACGCTTGAGTTCTCTGTAAAACAGCTTTGCAGCATAGCCGTGAAGTAGCCCCGATCGCTGGAATAGATTTTTCCCTGCGGCCTTCCACTCGTCGCGCTTCCCCTGTAGAACGATCGCCACTTCGTTGCAGGCGTTTTTGGTTTCGATGCGCACCATCGCCCACTGCCAGAAGACGACTCTACAGAATTTGCAACCGATGGGCTTTTTCTTATCCTCGGTCTTTGTCTTCCCATGCGATCGCCGTCTGGTTGGTGCAATGCCCCCACTGGTGCCACTGCGGGGGATGTCGATAGCGGCCCCTAGCGCTGCCTTGAACTGGGCTAGGGAGTGATTTCCTCCACTTCCCTTTGCTGCTTAGGCGCTGGCTGGTGCGTTCTCTGCCCTCGTCTAGGAACTTAGAGTGTTCCAAGCAAATAATCATCTATTAGTCTAGAGAGACCTATCTTGTTTTCGAGCTCAGATCATGGATGTTGCCCCT
>QBLT01000179.1 GCA_003249105.1 Leptolyngbya sp.
GGGTAGTTTCACCGGGTCGCGCGGGGGGCAATGGGGTCACGGATCCACCTCAGCGCTGTAGAAAAACATTCGGCAAAATTACGGAGACTTCAGCATTCTGGCGGAATGCTTAGCCATTGGGCCTTTGGCAGAATTAACTCAGGGTTTTCCCCAGAGTCAAGCGATCGCCGGGCAGATCATTCCCAGCGATATCGAGTATCGTGGATGTAGACCCACAGGAGCGATCGCCACGGGCCTTGCTCCACCCGCCAACGTAGCGTGGTTAAAAACCCATGAATCACGAGCGTGCTAGCAATTTGAGCATCCCCGCTCCCTGTTTAATCGATAGCGGGGTTGTTGTCAACAAAAACGACATGCTCAGGCTACTGCAAGACCTAGGGCAGGTGCAGTACCGCCATTTTCAAGACGGTATTACGCTCTCCGAAGGCCAGGGGTTGGTCATGGAGGTATTTGCCGACGGGCAGCAGGCCACGCTCGTGGCTAATCATACACTCTATATCAACGTTTACAGTTTTGATTGTCTAGAGATTGGCAAAACCGACGCTGACGGCAACCACTTTGACCTGGTGCAAGACAACCGACGGCTGCGGCTAATTCCGCTGTCAGACCCGATGCACGAGCACATTACGCGATCGGTCAACACCGCCGCCTTTGAGGCCATGGTTGCCGACGCCCTCTCCGCCAGCTGGGATGCCTGCCTCGACGACGATCGCAATTTTTTAGAGTAATTAGTAATTCAGTTCAAAAGTAAAGCGGCCCTAGCTAGGGCCGCTTTACTTTTGAACTTATAGCAACGTTGGCATGGTGTCGTCGTGGGCGGAGTTGGGCTTGTTAGTAATCCACACCGACTGGTAGGGGGCTAGTTGGTAAATGGCGCGATCGTCGGTAAATCGGTGGCCGCTAATCAGGTCATACCAGTCGTCGGTGCTGACCAGGTTGAGATCGCTGAGCTGGAGATCTTGGGGCTGGTCGCTCAGGTTGTGCACCGAGAAAATGCTCTGATCGCGGGTCAGGCTCTGCCGCCAGAAGGCAAACAGTGCCGGATTCATCGGGTGCAGCGTGTACTGGGTGGCGTTGGGGTGAAAGGAGGTCTGCTGACGGCGGATTTTGATCAGCCGCTTGAGTTCTGTCAGCACCTTGGCGTGGGCGGTGGTGGGGTCGGCCAGGGCAGTTTCTAGCTCCTTGAGATCCCACTTGTAGCGGTTGATGGTGCGGTTGTGGCCGGTTTCTTCCACGCCTTCGGTGTAGTTGTGAGTGGCCAGCAGACTGTGAATATAGAACGCGGGAATGCCCTCCAGCGCCATCATGATGGTCTGGGAGCAGAGAAAGCGCTCGACCTGCCACTGGTCCTCGCCCTTGACCGTGCCCTTGAGAGCATCGAACAGCGAAATGTTGATTTCGTAGGGTGACTCGGTGCCATCGGGGCGGCTGCGCATGCTAATTTTGCCGCCAAAATTGCGCATAGCCGCGATCAGCTGCTCGTACTCATCGGCGGCCAGCAGCCCTTCAGCGGGGCGCATGCCGATGCCGTCGTGGGAGGCGGTGAAGTTGAAGTAGGCACAGCCAATGGGGGCAGGCGGCATACTCATCATCCAGGTTTTGAGGTGGTCTGAGCGACCCTGCATGAGCGCATTCAGCAGCAGCGGCGGCAGGCTGAAGTTGTAGATCATGTGGGCTTCGTTGCGATTGCCGAAGTAGCTCAGGTTTTCGCGGTTGGGCACGTTGGTCTCGGTGATCAGCGAAATGCCAGGGTCAACCAGCTGCAAGATTTCTCGAAACAGGCGCACCACGGCGTGGGTTTCGGGCAGGTGCATGCAGTTGGTGCCGTGCTTTTTCCACAAAAAGCCCACTGCATCGAGACGAATGTAGCGCGCTCCGGCCTCGACGTAGGCCAGAATGATTTTGACGTACTCAATCAGCACGTCGGGGTTCTCAAAGTTGACGTCGACCTGGTCGGCGCTGAAGGTTGTCCAAACGTGCTTTTCGCCCTCGGCGGTTTCGACTGGGGTGAGTAGGGGCGAGCTGCGGGGGCGCACCACCTGAGATAGATCTTCGCTGGGGTCGGCGGTGATGAAATAGTTGCGGCCAGGCAGTTCATTGTGCTTGAACTGCTCAAACCATTCGTGCTGGCTGGAGATGTGGTTAATCACCAGGTCGGCCATCAGATTGAAATTGGTGGCGATGCGCTTGATGTCTGCCCAGCTGCCCAGCTCGGGGTTGACTTTGAGATAGTCGATGACGGCAAACCCATCGTCGGAGCTGTAGGGAAAGAAGGGCAGAATGTGAACGCCGGTAATAGTGTCGTAGAGGTGGGTTTCGAGAAACTCGGCCAGCACCGACAGGGGGGCGCGATTCCCGCAGGGATCGCTCTGCGAATCGTCATCAATGATGGTATCCCCATAGGTAATCAGCAGCACATTGTTGTGGTTCCACTTTTTGAGATCTTCGCGGCCTGAGGGGCACAGGGTGTCTTTAATCAGGGCAAAGATTTCGGTGGTCAACCGCTCGGCTGTTTCCGTGGGGTAAACCTTTTCTAGCAGGGGTTTAATGTTATTGGTCACGCGACAGTAGGGTGGGCTATCTACAGGGATATCTTGATTATTTATAGAGTAATTTTGAGGGGGCGTCTGGGCTGCAACCCTTTGGTAAGGAGCGGGTGCAGATTGCTTAGCACGATTTTTAGCGACAGTCATATTAACCTACAGTTTCCGGTAGTGGTTTACGGTAGTCTTGGCATCAAAAAAACAGTTGCCGTCGGGGAAATTCCCCCGAAAGCGCCTGCCGTTAAGCATTAGTGGCCAACCCATTGAGCTGACGAGCTAGGTTGTGGGAGAACCGCTTTAGCCCAAAAACATGACGGGTAAACAGCTGTACCATCCCTTCGCCCCGTCGTATCGGCATGGGAAATTGGAGGGTGCAGACGTTTGCGTTATGACTAGGACCGCTGAGGATTTAAGCCACAGAGTTACTCTGCCGGTGAATTCCGAGAATTCCCGCAGATGGGTTGAAGAAAACACCGGAGTAGTAGTGGCTGTGGCTAAATAGCAGAGTTTTAGTGACGAATTCAGATAGGTGTTGTTTCAATAGCAGCGCGACAGCGGGGGCAACCGTCACACTTTTCTTCCCTGGGATAGTTCTGATGGTGGCATGGGTTACTTGAAAACGTTGGCGCTAAGCCGTGAAGTTCATAGCTTTTTAGGTATATCTTCGGAGTCTTCACAAAGCCTTAAGCACAGGGGCTTGAGGCGAACTGCGTACAGTACTGTGCTGGGAGTAGCTATGGATGCGGTTGAACTTGTAGAACGCTACCGAAGGGGCGATCGCGCCTTCTCAAACATCAAGCTAATCGACATTGAGCTGCTGCAAGCGTAATTGCTCAACTCAGTAAGTAGGTAGACCTAAGTAATCAGCATGCTGACCACGGCGCAGCAAGGTTTCTAGCGATTCAGGGCTACGTTTAATTAGGCTCACCCACTTAGCCAGTCAGACTGATGTGAGGTAGGGGCGCGAGAAATGGCCTCAAAGGCAGAGATGCCCTGCTGCCGAGCGGTGTTCACCAGCGAGCGCACTTGGGCGAACAACTCTGCACCCCAGTCGGAGCGAAAGCCATGGGTGACCTTGCGAAAGACCACACTCCAGCGCAGCGCCTGTTCACTAGAATTCTTGGTCGGCGGCACTGTCTCATCGTGGAGAAACAGCAGCAGATGCCCTCGAATCTTTTGATAGCGCCTGAGCAATCGCTGGCCCTCAGGGGACTTGGGGGTGAAATTCAAGATCTCCCGTAGGCTGCCTCGGAATCGAGAACGGTACTGCCCAAGCGTTGATTCAGCCCATTGATGTCGCCGTCGGTTCACGGCAATGGCGCGTAGTAATAACCGCTTCATTCGAGGGGCAAACGGCGTTGTTGCATAAATAGGGTGTTACGGACGGGGTAATGGCATCAGGTTTAAGCACCACCCAAAACCTGATGCCGATGCAGTACCGAGTCCGTAACTGGTCTGAGTATAACGCTGGTCTCAAGCAGCGCGGAAGTCTCACCATTTGGTTGAGCGAAGATGCCCTCAAGCAGTGGCTAGTGACCACATCCACGGGACGGCGAGGGGCCTCTCAACCCTACAGTGATGAGGCGATTGCAACAGTGGCGCCCCTCAAGAGCCTGTTCTACCTGGCCGGTCGTCAGGCGCAGGGCTTGGTCGAATCGTTGTTTCAGCTGCTGGGTATTCCGTTGCCGGTACCCGACCACAGTACCGTATCACGGCGGTTGGGAGCGTTGTCAGTCGCCATGCCGGTTCAGCCTGCCACGGGTGCTCGCCATATCGTGGTCGATTCCACCGGCATCAAAGTCTACGGGGAAGGGGAATGGAAAGCCCGGCAGCATGGGGTAAGCCAGCGGCGTACCTGGCCGTAAGCTCCATCTCGGCGTCGATGAGGCCACGGGCGAGATCGTGGTCGCTGAGGTCACCACCCATGACTATCACGACAGCGAGATGCTGCCCAGTTTGCTCAATGGCATCGACGGGGGGATTGCTCAAGTCTCTGGTGATGGAGCCTACGACACCTTTGCGGACCATGAGGCGATTGCCCAGCGTGCCGCTGTAGCCACCATTCCCCCCTGCCATGACGCTCGACCTTGTCGGTCTGAAGATCCTAATCCAACTCACCCCAGAGACCAAATTTTGCAGCGCATTGACCAGGTTGGCCGCTCGGCTTGGAAGCAAGAGAGCGGCTATCATCGCCGGTCGCGGGCTGAAACCACGATGTTTCGCCTCAAGGTCACCTTTGGCGGTCGAGTGCGCTCTCGAAGCTTTGACAATCAGGCCGTCGAGTTATTCTTGCAGTGTGCTGCGCTGAATCGCATGATTCAGGTGGCCAAGCCCGATAGCTATCCGGTTGAAGCTTAGATCACTGCCCCTACCAGGGAAATGGTGACGCTTGACCTAAGTCATGCAACAAAGCCGAGCCTTTATCTCGCACAAGGGTCGTCAAAACCCGGGGCGATCTCGTTGGAATCACTCAGCTACCGGTGAGCGGCTGAGTCTTCACGCTCAGGCAACCCTAGCCTAGCCCTGTATACCCAAATTGCTGACTTTTTCAGCAAACCCTAGTTGGTGTTGCTGCCTCAGTTACATTGCTATCTACGCTGGTTGAGGGCTGTCGGAGTCAAAGACGAGTCGGGCTCCTTTTCCTCAGCGTCTCACCGGGGCGTCGAGCCCCTCTAGTGATTAGCCAGGAGACGGCGCTGCTGCCCAAACTTGTCTTAGTCCGGGCGGCAGCGTAAAAGCTTTTAGCGTTTGGCCAACCACTTGGCGGCGATCGCCCCCACAGCCGCACCCACCAGCGGATTGCTCAAAAACTTGAGGATGGTGGGCCGATCCGCCAGCACTTCCTGGAAGATGTCAGGGTGGCTGCGGTAGGCAAAAGCGGCTAGTTTGGTGACGTCGTCTTCGTTCATGCGGCCAGCGTGGTGGGTGGATAGCCCTAGCTGCTGCTCTAGATCGCGATCGCTGAGACCGCGCTCTTTGAGGTGCTTAAATAGGTCACGAGCTACATCATCGCGCTCCTGGGGCTTGATCTGGGCGATCGCTTTGCGCAGTTCTGGCTCCATCTCACTGGTGGGGATGCGATCGGGGTGAAACCCGCGCCCAAACAGCTGCCGACGCTCGTTGCGAGACGAACGGTTGGCGAAGTCGTCGAAGTTGGCATATTCTCGCTCGGGTTGGGTGGCTTTAGCATCAATGCCTTCGACATTGCCACCGGCCAGGTCATTCATGATCTCGCGTTTGTAGTCTTTGCTGCTAGTCATAGCGTAACTCTCCAAAATTTTGTTTTTTTGCTTTTAGTTGACTGATCCCTACAACCTCTGAGGACTGAAGAAAGCCTTTGTTTTCAAAGCTTCCTACTTCAGAAACTTAAAAAAGTTGTAGGGTGCAACGCCTTCGAGATTGATGCTTCGACTTAGTCGCGTCCCCAGGGGATTGGGCACCTACTGGTATTCAACTTGCCGAGTTGTGTCATCGTATTTGGCGGTTAAAATCAGCTCTTTATCGGGTGCATAGACTAAGACGCTCAAATCCCGATTGGGAAACTTTTTGTGGAATCCTTGCACTAGCGATTGAGCCAAGGTTTTGACCTCTCGGGGCTGCACATCTGGCGAAATCACGACGCCAAGTTTATTGCTGTCACGCACAAAGGCATCGCTGATCAGCCCTTTTGCAGTTTGCATGACCCATCGCCCATAGCTTTCGCCGCTGGCGGTGTCACCCCGTTCGAGCTGACCATAGGCGGTGGTAGGCGATAGTCTAGGGGCGGTACTGGTTTGAGTAGCGCTACTACAGGCGCTAGTGGTAAACAAAATTACTCCCAAACATAGGGCAATTACCCCAAGGCGAATAGATTTTAAGAAGTTCACGTTTTTTCCTCAGTAACTACAGCGCGTTTAGCAGCGTTAGCCATGGGGGTAGCTACGAGACAGCCCATGCCCTTGACTTGGCTGCTAACTTTCAGCGTTTTAGGGCTCCAACGGATTAGAGGCATGGGGCAAGCCAGTGGCTTGGGGCACCTCCCTCCCTTGATGAGCATTGTCGTGGGGGTAAGCCTCATCCATGGGATGGTCAACCTGGTTATAGGGATTGTCTCGCCCGTTGCTGACGCCAGCGGTGCCATCAAATGTGGCGTTAGGGGAACCACTGGCTGCGTAGGATGTGTCAGCTGGAGTCTGGTAAACTCCCCAATCCTCAATGCCAGCAGCTCTAAGGGTGCGCTCTGCCCGGGCGATTTCAGGCTCAGTATCTTTGAGCATAACGAGGTATTCGCCTTGGGCCACGCGATCGCGGCATTGCTTTGCCCGGTGCTCAGGGATTCCTAAACCAATCAAGGCGCCTGCTACCCCACCCGCTGCGGCCCCAGCGGCCCCACCTATGAGCGTAGACACTACTGCGGCGGCTTCCCCCGCCAGCACGGCAGGGCCAACCCCAGGAATAATCAACGTACCAAGACCCAAGAGCAGACCGGTGACTCCCCCCAGTACACCGCCTGTTACCGCGCCAGCGGCGCCAGCTTTATCGGCCTGGTTACCAGCCTCGTCGGTCACGTCCACCCCTGCGATCGCGCTTTGCCGCTCGGAGTCTTTAGCGATTACTGACACATGGCTCATGGTAAAGCCTGAGTCACTGAGGGCTTGCAGAGCCGATGCTGTTTTAGGACGATTGGAGAAAATACCCACCGCTCGCCTATGTCGTGAAGCCATACTATGCTCCCTCCTTGTTGTGCGAAGCCAGCGGCTATCGAAAAGCTGGCATCACTGCGTTGTCGATCATCCTATAGGTTGCAATCGGTTAGCCTTATCGCTCATTGGAGGGATCAAAGATTATAGAAAGGAGGAGATTCTGAGGCTAAGTGTCCATCTGTGGGCATGCTGTTGAGGGTTTGGGCAGGGGAGCGATCGCAAACAGTTCGCACATCCACCGTCAATTTTACCCGTTGAGAATTTGCGCACGGAGAATCAATCAACTCGTCAATGCTCTGTAGTATGACAACCCATTAACTGGCGCTTGCAAAGTTCTGCTATTCATCGAGAAGGTGCTCCACTGCTCACGTCGTCCTGTGATTTCAGTTGGGGATTAAGCCCTGTGACAGAAAATAGCTTCAAGCAAATCACTCATTGAGTAGAGGATGGCTCCTGGGGCGATCGCTAAGCTATAACTGGAAAACTCGAAATAATTTGAAATTGAGGTTAGTCCAATGACCGATAAACAGCACAAGTCCTACGCAGAGAAAAACGAAGAGCGCATCACAGAATTTGTCGATAACGTCAATGAAAAGGGAGAAAAGAAGCGGGAAGAGAAGAAGCGGGAAGCTGAGTCTGAAGTCTCTGAGTAGTTAGGAGTAGCATAATCGGCAGAGATTAGCTACAGACAATGCCGCTGGATGGGTTTAGTCCAGCGGCGTTGCTATACTAGCGCCAAACTGTGTGGAGGCGATGGCAGTAGCAATATCGCTCAAGCCCAAACGGCTAAGTTTAAGTGACCAATCAAGCGCATCTCCAAACCAGCAAACATCTGTGGCAAGCGCAACTAGATTTTTACATTGATTCTCAAGTAATTGAGAGCTTGAATAATTTCTGCCCAATGACAAGTAAAAATTTGGAGATTCTGGAATGACACTAATCACCAAAGCAACAAGATGCGACTATGACTAACCATATTGAGCTTAGGCTATTTGCCCCATACAACAAGGGTGCAGTTTTGATAGGCTGTTTTGCTGATGGGCAAGATATTCCGATGAAAAAAGGCGAGGATGGTTATTTTCGCGCCCAGGTGGATCTAGACGACGGTCACTATAGCTACAAGTTTCGGGTGCAGTCCAAGAGCTTTTTTTTGGAACCTGACCAGTGGATTGAGGTCATCGACTCAAGGGCTAGTCACGTAGACGAGAGCGATCAAACCGCTGTATTGCATGTTAAAGACGGCAAACCTATAGTTGATGACTACGTTTGGCACCACGACGACAAAGCGCTACCACAAAACGAAGAGCTGATCATCTACGAAATTTTAGTTAGCGATTTTTCTGGTGGCGAGAATGACCCAAACCCGCGCGGACAACTGAGCCATATCACTGAAAAACTCGACTATCTCTGCGAACTAGGTATCAACGCCGTTGAACTGATGCCGATTCAAGAATTTCCCGGTGAGCAGGGTTGGGGCTACAATACCCACCACTATTTTGCTGTAGAGTCGGCCTATGGCACCAGCAAAGACCTCAAATATTTAGTAGACGAGTGCCATGCTCGAGGCATTCAAGTAATTTTAGATATTATTCTCAACCACTCAGGCTCCGAGGCTCCGCTGACAAAAATTGACTACAGCTATTGGTATCGAAGCGAACCTAAAGATCCTGATCAAAGTTGGGGGCCAGAATTTGACTACGATCACTACGATGAAAATTTGAACCTCTGCCCCGCTCAGGAATTTGTCAAAGACGTTCTGCACTTTTGGATTACGGAATATCACATTGACGGTTTTCGATTTGATGCCGTTAGCCAGATGGGTCACTTTGAGTTTCTGGGGCAGCTAACAGAGGAAACCAGCAGGCAAGCTCAGCCCAAGCCGTTTTACAACATTGGAGAACTGATTCCCGAATCTCCCGACGCTACCAATTTAGAAGGTCCCCTCGATGCCTGCTGGCGCGATGGGTTTCTGCACCAGCTGCGGCCCCTGCTGTGGGGAGATGAGACTGACATAGAAACTGTTAAAGAGCTAGTTGATGCCAAACGATCGGGCTATTTAGGGGCCGTCAACGCCATTAACTACCTCAGCAACCATGACCACGATCGCATAATGGTGCAGCTGGCCAACCATGAGATCTTTGACGAAGCCGCCTTTAAGCGGGCGAAACTCGGGGCTGTTTTGGTGATGACCGCCATGGGCGTGCCCTTGATCTGGATGGGAGAAGAGTTTGGGGACTCCCATCCCAAAACCCTAGAACCTACCAAGATTGACTGGTCACTACTGAAGAACGATCGCAACCATGACCTGATGCAGCACTATCGAGGTCTGATCAACCTGCGCAAAAACAACCATGCCCTGCGCACCGAAAATGTGGATTTTTTCTACGAGGACCCGGATTCTAAAGTGCTGGCATACATTCGCTGGAATGATGAAGGATCGCGCGTCGTTGTCGTCGTCAATTTTTCGGATCAGTATCTAGCTGACTACGAAGTCCAAAATTTTCCTCAAGGAAACCAATGGCACGAGTGGATTAGCAACTACGATGTTGAAATCTATGACGGTGTTTGGGTGACAGACCTACCCGAATACGAAGCAAAGGTATTGGTCCTTAGTGGTGCAGAAAAGTCCTAAAAGGGTTGCTGTGCGGGGAGTCTCAAATGA
>QBLT01000017.1 GCA_003249105.1 Leptolyngbya sp.
GTGCAGTGCCCGCCCCCCGTTTTCTCGTAGCCCACTAGCAGCACATCGGCAGCCTTAAGCATAGCGTCGGCCGTGCCCACCACCGCCGGAAAGCTCTCCGTCGATACCATCCCCAGAGCTGCACCGCGATACTTGTCGCGCCGCTGGGCCTCTTTTTGACCTGGCGCGGGGGTAGCTAGCGTCAACCGCTTGGGCGTGCCGGACTTGAGGTCAAGGGGCGAGGCTAGTTTGCCGTCGGGTTGCATAGGGTGCCTCTGCACAGGGGTGTCTGCCTCTCCATTCTAGGGCCTGTCCACTGGGCTAGCGCCATTGAGCGCCTGACGTTGGGGAAATAGGGTGGCCAGCAGGCGATTTACCTGGGTTTTGCCGTAGACGGAGGAGCCGTTTCCGCCATTATTCTGGGTGCCATTCCTGGGAATACTACCATTTTGAGCCGGTTTGCCCTGGGCGTTGTTGTCCGCTCCGTTGAGCACCTCAGCAGTTCCACGGGTGGAATGGTTAGAGCCAGAACCATTGCTCTGGGACTCCTGAACATCTGAAGTCTGACTTAAATCGCCCAGTAGGGATCCTGGTGCGATCGCCTGGGAAGCCCCCACCGTAGGGTTGATCAGGGTGCTATTGGCCCCAATACAGGTGTGTTGGCCAATGGAGCCATGGCCCACCACCAGCACACCACTGCCCAAACTCGCCCCTGGCTCAATGATCAAATCGCCTTGGCGGGCCTGCACCACCACATCGGCTCCCAAACAGACGCCCGCTGAAATCACCAGACGACAGCCGGGGGCAGCTCCTAGCAGCACCCCAGGTGCGATCGCCACTCCAGGTGCTAAATCCACATCTCCCTGGATGTAGCCATGGGTCGGCTGAGCGATCGCCTGGGCTGGTACTGCCACGGTCAAAGGTTGGGTGAGAGGTCTCTAAGGTCGCTGAATAGTGGCTTCATGCACTCGTTTTTTCACCTTGGGATCGATGCCCACCAGGCGCACGTAGTGACCAGAGTGACTCCGCAGCTGCGACTCTAGAGCGTTAAGCACATCCGAGGCCCGACTGCCCTCTAGCATGCCGGCATTTTGCCAAGCACCACTGCGATAGCGCCGCACATCGGCATGCTCAAGGCTGAGGCGATAGCCCTGGTTAAAGAGCTGCTGCACCTGCTGCACGACTTCCTGGGGAAGACCACCCAGGGGAGCTGCCCCATTGCCGGTCGGGGCGCTAGAGCTGGAGTAAGAGGGAGAAGGAGCAGTAGGTGCCGACTTCGAACCGGGGCGCTGCACGGTAACTGCCGCCACCCGTCGCTTAGCTTTAGGGTCAATGCCAAATACCCGCACATACTCGTTGGGGTGCTCGGCCACACAGGCGTTGATAGCGCCTAAAACATCACCCTCACGGTTGCTGGTAATGGTCTTGCAAGACTGCCAAACATTGCTGTTGTAGCGGCGAGCATCGGCGTGTTCTGCCCCCACGTGATACCCCTGGCTGAGCCACTGGCGCACCTGCTGAGCTACGTCGCCGCTGGCCTGAGTCGAACCGCCGCTGGAACTTGGAGCAGCATAGGAGGCACTAGAAGCTCCGGAGTGGGAACTCCCTGACGCTGGCCTGCCATCGGGGCGCTGAATGGTGATGGGTGCCACGCGGCATTTCGCCTTGGGGTCAATGCCAAACAGGCGCACATATTCGCCCGAGTGCTCGGCCAGGCAGCGCTCAAGGGCACCAAACACCTCACCCTCGCGGGACGACTGAATGGGGGAGCAGGTTTGCCACACGTTGCTGCTGTAGCGGCGAGAGTCGGCATGCTCGGTGCCAATCCGGTAGCCCTGGCTGAGGTACTGACGCACCTGCTGCACCACCTCTGGCGACAGGGGGCCGCTAGCCACCGCCGGAGCTGGGCGGTGGCCACCATTGCCACCGTTGTTAGACTGGCTTGAATAACTAGAATGGGTTGCCCCCGCACCACTGTTGGCGACCGCCTTGCCGTCGGCCCGCTGAATGGTGATGGGGGCGACCCGCTGCTTGGCCCTCGGATCGATACCGAACAGGCGCACGTACTCACCCGAGTGCTCAGCCAGGCAGTTTTCGATCGCAGCCAGCACCTCAGACTCGCGCTGGGACTGAACTGGACTACAGGTTTGCCAAACGCCACTGCGATAGCGGCGAGAATCGGCGTGCTCGGTGCCAATGGTGAAGCCCTGGGCCAGGTACTGACGGACCCGCTGGACAACGTCGGGGGGTAGCAGTTGAGAAGTCATAGTGCCTAATCCATCGCGTTCGGTTGAGTGTGCTGTGGTATCTAAAGACGCTGCGCTAGCTGACCCGCCGAGAGGGGGCGCATAGCCGGGCGTTCCTGCGAGTTCCCTGATAAGGGCAATATCAATGGGGCCAACGTCGCGCAGGGCGTCGGCCTGGTGCTGCTGGGTAATCACTGCCCCCGAGGGAATCAGCTTGCCGGGCGGCACATCCACGTCCTGAACGAGGGCGTGCATCATCACAACGCATCCGGCTCCCAGTCGAGCATTGAACAGGGTTGAGCGAAAGCCGATGAAACAGTCGGCACCAATGTAGACCGGGCTCTGCACCAGCGCTTTATGGGTGAGCATGGCGCGATCGCCTACCCAGACTGCCCAGGGGCTGCGATCGTCTCCCAGCACCTGCCCCTGGGCGCGTCCATATACTGTGGCCCCCTCCTGCAAGGTGCTGTCAGCGCCGAGCCGCACAGGGGAACCAGGGTCGGCCCGCACCACCGACCCAGCGGCCAAAACGGCCCCAGGATCGACGCGAACCTGCCCCTGCACCTGGGCCAACCCATGTACCCGGGCCGACGGCCCCGATGACTGCTGCGAACCCCATGCCTGAGTCGGAGATGCCGCTGGTGTGCGGATCGCCATTACCGTACATCCTCCCAAAAAAACCCCGACTAACTAGCTGCCTGACCGCAGACATACGCTAACTATGGGGAGAGTGTAGTCTCTGCTTGCGCAAGCTGAACTGAGCCGCCCAGGATAAACGTCAGCTAGCTAAAATCGTCTCGCTTATTGTAGAGATTGCCGCTGTCGAGACTTACGGTATCGACAATGGCAATCACAGCCGCATCCACAGGACGATTTTCGTAGCCGTGGTGCTGACGGGCCCCGCTGCCCTGGGTAATCAATACCCATTCGCCGGGGCCAGCCCCCACCACATCGGCGGCTACCGTATAGTCAGGCAGCAGGTCGCCGGTTTCGCTAATGAGCTGCACCAGTAAAAACTTAGTGCCGCTCAAGCTAGGCTCCTTGCAGGTGCTAACTACCGTGCCACGAACCTTAGCCAAGAGCATAGTGACTTATCTGCCGTAGGGGCGGATGCCGCTGACGCTCTCTCTAAACTGCTCTACCGCTTCGGTGTAGCGAATGGGCAGAACAAACTCCAGGTTTTCGTGGGGGCGAGCAATGATGTGGGTAGACAGCACTTGGCCGCCATTGACTCGCTTCACATTCTCAATGCCGGCCGCGACAGAAGCCTGTACCTCAGACACGTCGCCGCGAATGATCACGGTGACGCGGCCACTGCCGATTTTCTCGTAGCCCACCAGGGTAACCCGGGCCGCTTTTACCATCGCGTCAGCGGCTTCTACCACAGCCGGAAAACCCAGCGTTTCAATCATTCCCACAGCAATCGGCATAGTCGAAATCTCCTTATAACTCAGGCAATCCTGGATTTACCAACGCACTTTGTCTGCTGTTCAGGCACAACGAAACGTCCCGAAAAATGACAAGCCGGGAATCACCGCTGGGAAGCAAAAACTTCAGATTGCCCAAAAATTCTTGATGACAGATTAAGCATAGGTGTCCGTAGTCACTTTTGCAATATAAGCCCCAATGATTGTTGCTAATGTTGAATATTATTAAAGCTTATGACGCAAAGGTTTTTTTCTCGCAATCAATCCACAGGTTTGCAGTAGTGCTCGCTCACCTAGAGCTTGGGCTTTAGACTCTGCTGAAGCGTTGGGCAGTAGCAGGCCTTTGGAGGTTCTAGCACCTCAAAGCCAAGGCAGGGGCTAGAACCTCCAAATTCCTTGATCCTCAAGATGAATCCTCTGGATCACGTTGTGATTTCTAATCGATCGCCTCAGAAGTTTTTATGAGTTCTCTCGCTAAACTCACGGCGCGCAGGCCGACCCCCCTCAGGTAATCAGGTAGAATAGCAAAACGCTCTGAAATAGAGGCAAAGGGGCCTAAAAGTTTGTCCTGCTAACGCTGGGGAGAGCCGTGCTCAGCTCGGCAGATTCTGTAGTGGGTCTGGGGCAGTTAATGGCTAATTAATTAACTGTCGGCTTTAGGTCTGATGCTATGGGCTGCGCTTTAGATTGTGCAGCTGTGGATAAGGTGCTGCGATCATCCATCAGTGAGCAGGTGGGGCTATGGGGCTGCGATCGCTTCGCCGGGCTGCTGAGCTGGCTCTAGATTGTAGGTAGTTGTGGCCTTTGGTCTGCTAAACCGTCGCCGTTGGAGATAAGCATTTAAGGTGTTGCCAGAGAACGTCGGGATGACCCATTTTTTTGTCGAAACCAGCTGGCTGCTGCCGATGTACGGCCTGATTGGGGCCCTGCTGTCGCTGCCCTGGTCCACGGGCTTGATTCGCCGCACCGGCCCTCGACCATCGGCCTATCTCAACATTGTGATGACCCTGGTGTCCTTTGTTCATGGGCTGATGGCGTTTCGCGGCATTTGGAATCAGGGTCCGCAGGAGCTGCTGTTCTCCTGGTTTGACTTTGCCGATCTACACCTCACCCTGGCCCTCGACATTTCGGTGCTCAACCTGGGTGCCCTGGAGCTGATTACCGGCCTCAGTCTGCTGGCCCAGGTCTTTGCCCTCGGCTATTTAGAGAAAGACTGGGCCTTGGCTCGCTTTTATTCCCTGATGGGGGTTTTTGAAGCCGCTATGAGCGGGCTGGTGTTGAGTGGCTCGCTGTTTGTCTCCTACTCGCTGCTGGAGATGCTGACCCTGTCCACCTACCTGCTGGTGGGTTTCTGGTATGCCCAACCCCTGGTGGTGACCGCTGCCCGCGACGCCTTCTTGACTAAGCGCATTGGCGACGTGCTGCTGCTAATGGGAGTAGTTGCCCTGGCTTGTCTGGCGGGTAGCCTTAATTTCAACGACTTATACGAGTGGGTCAAGGTAGAAAATCTGCCCCCGGCCATGGCCACTCTCCTGGGGCTGGCGCTGATCGCTGGGCCGATTGGTAAATGCGCCCAGTTTCCCCTCCACCTGTGGCTCGATGAAGCCATGGAAGGCCCAAACCCAGCCTCGATTTTGCGGAACTCAGTGGTGGTGACCTGCGGTGCCTACATTCTGATTCGCCTACAGCCGATTGTGGTGCTGTCGCCGATCGCCCTGGGCACGCTGGTGGTGCTGGGTACGGTGACGGCTCTGGGTGGGTCTTTGGTTGCCCTGGCCCAGATCGATCTAAAGCGCACGTTTTCCTACTCCACCAGTGCCTACCTAGGGCTGGTGTTTATTGCCGTTGGCACGACCTGGCCGGGGGTGGCGCTGATTTTGCTGCTCACCCACGCCGTGTCTAAGGCGCTAATCTTCATGGCTGTGGGGTCGATCATTACGACCACCAACTGCCAAACCCTCACAGAACTGGGCGGATTGGGGAGAAAAATGCCGGCGACTACCCTGGCGTTTGTGACCGGCGCTCTGGGGATGGTCGGCGTGGTGCCCCTGGGCTGCTTCTGGGGGTTGCGGATGGGGGCTGATTTTCTCAGTCGTGACTATCCGCTGCTGACGCTGGTGTTTCTGCTGGTCAACGGGCTCACCGCTCTTAACCTGACGCGGGTGTTTCGGCTGGTGTTTTTGGGGGCATCTCAGCCCAAAACCCGTCGCGCTCCAGAGGTGCCGTGGCAGATGGCGGTACCGATGATCACCCTGTCGGTGATTACGCTGCTGCTGCCGCTGATCATGGGCAAGCTGCTGGTGTTGCCCCCTTGGCAGTACATCAATGTGCCGATCGCGTTGCTGACCCTGGCGTCGGGCTGGGTGGGCGTGGCGGTGGGGGCGACGGTGCCCCTGTCAAAATCGCTGGCGCGATCGCTCAATCGCCCCCTGCGCATTGCCCAAGACCTGCTGGCCTATGACTTCTATACCGAGCGCCTCTACGACAAAACTGTGGTGGCGGCGGTGTCTACCCTGGCCCGGTTTAGCAGCTGGTTTGACCAGTACGTGGTCGATGGCCTGGTCAACGGGGTAGGCTTGGCCTCGCTATTTGGCGGTGAGGGGCTTAAGTACAGCGCCTCGGGCCAGTCGCAGCTCTACCTGCTGACCATCTTTGCCGGGGTGGGGCTGATCGGAATTTTCATGACCTGGACGCTTTGGTAACGGTTGGCGATGCTGAGTGCACTGATTTTAATTCCGCTGGTGGCGGCCCTGGTGCTGATTCTGTGGCCGGGCAAGCTAGAGGCGCAAACTGCTAAAGTCGTGAGCGGTATTGGTTTGGCCCTCACCCTGGCTTTGATCGGCTTTTTGGCCAGCCGCTTTGAGCTGGCCACGCCGGGATTCCAGTTTGAGGAACTGCTGCCCTGGGTCGAGCCCCTGGGGTTAAGCTATCGCCTGGGCCTCGACGGGCTGTCGCTGCCGCTGCTGGCGGTGAATAGCCTGCTGAGCCTGGTGGCGATCTACATCAGCGAACCCACTCTGCACCGCACGCGGCTCTACTACGTGCTGCTGCTGGTGATCAACAGCGCCGTGGCTGGGGCGTTTTTGGCGGCTAACCTGCTGCTGTTCTTTATCTTTTACGAGTTAGAGCTGATTCCGCTGTACCTGCTGATTGCCATCTGGGGCGGGTCGCGGCGGGGCTACGCGGCTACCAAGTTTTTGATCTACACCGCCCTGTCGGGGGTGCTGATTTTAGGGGCCTTTTTGGGCCTGGTGTGGCTGTCGGGCAACACCAGCTTTGACTACGACAGCGGTTTAGCAGCAGCCCTACCCCTGGCCCAGCAGGTTTCTCTACTGGTGGCGCTGCTGATCGGCTTTGGCATCAAGGTGCCGCTGTTTCCATTCCACACCTGGCTGCCCGATGCCCACGTGGAGGCGTCAACGCCAGTGTCAGTACTGCTGGCGGGGGTGCTGCTGAAGCTGGGCACCTACGGCGTGGTGCGCTTTGGCCTGGGTCTGCTGCCGGACGCCTGGATGGCTCTGGCCCCCTGGCTGGCGACCTGGGCCGTGATCAGCGTGCTCTATGGGTCGCTGGCGGCGATCGCTCAAACCGACATGAAAAAAATGGTCGCCTACAGCTCCATCGGCCACATGGGCTACGTGCTGCTGGCGGCGGCGGCCTCCACCCCAGTGAGTATCGTAGCGACGGTATTTCAAATGATTAGCCACGGGCTGATTTCGGCGCTGCTGTTTTTGCTGGTGGGGGTGGTGTACAAGGCCACGGGCACCCGCGACATGACCGTGCTGCGCGGTCTGCTCAATCCCGAGCGGGGTTTGCCCTTTGTGGGGTCGATGATGATCCTGGGGGTGATGGCCAGCGCCGGTATTCCCGGTATGGTGGGATTTATTTCTGAGTTTCTGGTGTTTCGCGGCAGCTTCTTGATCTTTCCGGTGCAGACGCTGCTGTGCATGGTGGGCTCGGGCCTGACGGCGGTGTATTTTTTGCTGATGGTGAACCGGGTCTTCTTTGGCCGACTGGCGATCGCACCCCCTACCGTCGCGCCCCAGCTCGATATTGAGCTGCCCTCGGTGACCTGGCGCGATCGCGCCCCCGCCTTGGGCCTGGCCGTGCTGATTATCGCCTTTGGGCTACAGCCCAACTGGCTGGCCCGCTGGAGCGAGAACGTCACCCTGGCACTGCACCAGCCCTACCAAGGCTTCGTGCAGGCCAGAACCCAGTTTGCCCCCACAGCCCTACCCGCCGTGGCCGATACTCGCTTGGTTAATCCGGCTCTAGCCCTGCCAATTCCCGCTTCCCCTGTCTTTGCAGACCCCAGTGCTGAGATCTCCCTGCCATGACCAAAACCCTGCCCCTGGCCAAATCTAACCCCCACCCCCTAGAGCCCTTTATTCAAAAGCTGCTGAAGGCCGAGGCGCTGCTGCCCGACTCCGAGAGCAACGTGCTCGAGGTGGTGGGCATTCTCAAGAGCTACGGGGTAGTGCTCGATGCCTACTCCAAGAACCTGATCTACATCGCTGACCATCAGTTCTTGGTGCTATTTCCCTTTTTCAAATATTTCAACGGTAAGGTGACCCTGCCCCAGCTGCTGCGCCACTGGTGGCACGATCGCATTAACTTTGAGTACGCCGAATACTGCATGAAAACCATGCTCTGGCACGGCGGCGGCAAAATGGACGAATACCTCGACAGCGACGACTTTTTGCAGCACTGCCAGGCCGCCGTTGCCGCCAAGATCAAAACCAATCTACCGATTCGAGCGCTGAACGGTCTGTTCCCCGACTTTTTGCCCGAGCAGGTGCGTCAGCTCGCCTACTACAGTGCCCTAGGCCAGTTCTGGCGGGTGATGAGCGATCTGTTTATCGACCTATCCGACGCCTACGATGCGGGCAAGGTGCAGACTATTCCCCAGGTGGTGGCCTTCATCAAAGCAGGGTTGGTGGCGGCGGCGGCAAACCCCATCAGCTATGCCGTCGAAATCAACGGCACCAGCTACGAGCTGCTGCCCAAGTCCGCTGGGCTGACATTTTTGATGGATGTGGCGGTACCCTACGTGGAGGCAGTATTCTTTCGCGGCACGCCGTTTTTGGGCACAGTTTCCTACAATGCTCAGGCTAACCAAATCTCTGCCGACCAGGGCCGCTTTGACTATGGCGCGCTCTATGCCGACCCCCTACCCATTGGCGGGGCGGGCATTCCTCCTACGCTGCTCATGCAGGATATGCGCCACTACCTGCCCGACTATCTGACAGCCTTCTACCAATCCAGCGGTCGGGGGCTCGACGATGTGCGAGTCAAGATCTGCCAGAGCTTCCAAAAATCGATGTTTTGCGTCACCAGTGCCTCGCTGCAAGGCTTGCTGCCCCACCCTGCCGACACCCAAGATCCCCGCGAGCAAGCTGCTAATCACACCTTCCTCTCCGGGTGGATGGATCGCCTAGCGACTTCCCGACTGGATGTGGTACAGCTCTGAGAAGGCTTGTCAAGCGACCCATAAAATGACCTGGTAAAAGCCGAAGCCAAACTGAGCCTTGGTTATCTATGTTTTATGTTTCAAGTGTCTGTACTGTCTTGACCCTGAACGCGGTGGCGCTCGGCCAGTTGCAGCAGCATTTCTTCGTGCATTTGGCGGGTGATGGGGTAAAAGCGGGTTAATAGCATTGACATGGCTAACAGCACCATCGGTACCGGGCCAATAAAAATACGGATTGCCAGCAGGGCCGCGTCCGACTGCTGGGTCGCTTCGCTGACAAACCCCGAAAATTGCAGTGCCAGGCTGACCAAAAACAGTCCCAGGGCCAGACCCACCTTTTGTAGCAGGGTCATAAAGGCGTAGAAAATTCCCTCGCGCCGCTGGCCGGTTTTGATCTCGTCTAGCTCAATCACATCGGGCAACATCGCCCAGGGCACCACGTAGGCGGTGGCCACCCCAAAGCTAATCACAATGCACAGCAGGTAGAGCGCCGCCACCTGCCCCGGCTGCACAAAGAACAGCGCCATCTGGGCAATAATCCAGGTGCCGATGCCAATGTAAAACACCTCCTGTTTGCCTAGACGACGGCTGAGGTAGTTGACGACTCCCATCATCAAAATGGCGGTGCCCTGTACCAGCAGCGCCGCTAAAAAGTAGGAGTCAAGCCCCATCCAAAAGGTGGCGTAAAAGGGAATGATGCTGGCGGTCATTTGCAGGGCCAGCCAGGCAAACAGATAGATGCCGACCACAAACACAAAGGCCCGGTTGGCAAATACCACCTTGATCTGCTGAAAGAAGGGTAGCGCTACTTCGTCGGTGGGGCCGGGTTGGAGGGCGTTGCGCTGCACCGCGTAGGGGTAGGTACCCCATACACACCACAGCAGCGGCAGCACCGACAGCACCGCACAGATGCCCCCTAGAACTAGGTACTGCTGACGCTGGTCAGCAATCACCTGGGTGATCACGAGGCCGAGGCCAAGGGCGGCGATCGCCCCAAACAGCGACGACCCTAGCCGAAAGGCCGTCAGCTCGGTGCGCTCGTCGTAGTCCTTGGTCAGCTCGGCGGTGAGGGTGGTGTAGGGCAAATTCACCACCGTATAAAACACCTGAAACAGCAGCGACATCACCACGTAGTACCAAAACCGAGCGGCATCGCTCTCCCACCCGGGCACCACCCAGGTGAGAAAAAACGTCACCCCAAAGGGAATCGCCCCCAGCACAATCCAGGGATAGCGGCGACCCCAGCGGGTGCGGGTTTTGTCGCTCAGGTAGCCAATGAACGGGTCATTCACCGCGTCCCAAATGCGGCCGATCGCCAGTACCGACCCCGCCGCCACCGGGCTCAGGCCTGCCGCCGTCGTCAAAAAGATCAAAAACGAAAACGCCAGCAGGTTGGCGGTCATCCCTGGGCCAATGTCTCCTGCCCCAAAGGCCAGCTTGCCCCACAGGGAAAACTTGGCGGGGGCAGCGGCGGGGGAAGGCGCGTTAAAAGCCATAGATTACCTGCTTAGTGAATCCACACTCGATACTCGATCGATGAAAAGGCAACAGCTCAGGGGACAATAATTTCAAAGGCGTCCTCAGTGTATTATTTCCCCATCGCACAATGCTCTAAACCGAGTCCAGCTTAGGAACTGTAGCGCTTCCCTAGGCAAAACTCTACACTTGGGCTTAAATCTACCTGGGCTTAGAACGGGCTGAGCACAGCGGTCTGTTGGGGGCTACTCCAAAGGAGGATGGACATGGCTGATTTTTACGTAAGCTGGGACGATTACCACCGAGATATTGAAAAGCTAGCGATTCAAATCTACGAGTCGGGCTGGGAATTCAACCAGATTGTCTGCCTCGCCAAGGGGGGGCTGCGCATTGGCGACACCCTCTGTCGGCTGTTCGATGTGCCCCTGGCAATTTTGTCCACGGCCTCCTACGGCGGGGCCGATGGTCGCACCCGCGGGTCGATTACCTTCTCCCGCGATCTGAGTATGACCACCCCCAGCCTGGGCAGCCAGGTGCTAATCGTCGATGACCTAGTCGATTCAGGCTACAGCCTGAAGAAATCCCTAGCCTGGCTGCACCACAAATATGGTTTCTATATTGAAGATGTGCGGACGGCGGTGCTCTGGTACAAGGCCGAGTCGATCATTAAACCTGACTACCACGTAGTCTATCTGCCCGACAACCCCTGGATTCACCAGCCCTTTGAACGCTACGAAACCATGACCCCCGCCGAGCTAGCGGCTAGTTATCAGCCTCAGCCGGAACCGGCGTAGCGGGTTGAGTCGGGGCAAGCTGGGCCGGGGCTGCCGAGGCTGCCGGAGGGCCGTAGAGGCGCTGGTAGCCCCAATACCCCCCCAGCAGGGTCACTAGGGTGAAAGAAATAATGCCCCCCGTGCGGCACAGCCCGTGAATGGCTCTAGAGGCGCGCAGGGCGCTGAGGTAGTCTCCCTGCTGGTAGGCCTGGCGCAGGTTCATGGCACAGGCCAGGGCTGGAATCCCCAGAGGCGGAAAAATCACAAAGGCGGTCAGCAGCACCCGACGCCACCAGGCGGGCAGGCAGGGCTGCCCCTGAAACACTTTGTAATGGCCGCGCCACTCGACCACCGACTGATCTTGCACCTGACCCGTGAGGTCGAAGCTGTAAACGTCATCCATTTGCCAGCTAATGAGCAGGGCGCGAATTTGATCGGGCAGGGTGAAGTAGTTGAGCCCTACCCCCACCGGGCGGTAAATCTGAATGCGGAGGCGATCGTCTTGGTACTCGGCCTCAACGATAATTCGTCTGAGTCCCAGCTCCGCCTGGAGGCGTTGGGAAAGGGTGCGATCGCGGTGCATCTGCTGAAAATGGTGCAGCTTCAGCCGCGCCTGATCGAGGTTGAGATCGTTGCAGAGAGCCAGCTCCCAATCGTGGGCGGCGGCGGTGGGCTGATCCAGCTGCTCGTAGGTGTGGCCTCGGTGCAGGTAGGCCTCGGCCAGGTTGGGGTTGGCGGCGATGGCGGCATCAAAATCGGCCAGGGCAGCGGTGTAGTTTTGCTGTCGAAAGTGCAGTAGCCCCCGGTTGTAGTGAATGAGAGCATGGCCCGGCTGATGCTGCAGCGCCTGGTGCCAGTCGGCCAGGGCCAGGTTATCTCGCCCCTGCTGGCAATGGAGCAGGCCACGATTGCCGTAGGCGCGCACGCTGGCAGGATCAAGGTCGATCGCCTTCGAAAAATGCTCCAGCGCCGCCGTCGTATCCCCCCTTTGCCAGTGGGCCTTACCCAGCTCAATGTGGATGTCGGCTGGATAGGGCGAGTGATCTAGAACCTGGGGCAACAGCGTCAGCGCTACCTCAACGTTGCCCTTGCGTATTTGGGTTAAGGCCTGTCGGTGGCGATAGCGAGCCTGCTGACGACGTAACCAGGGAGTGAGGTAGAGTCCCATAAACCTTGAGAATATGTGGTGGAGGAGAAGCAACCAACCCCATGATCTCTTCGGAAATTGACCGTGTCAGTGAAGCGTTACAAGAACGTAACGGAGCATTCGGGCTCGGCAGTCGCTGTTCTAAAGGATCGCTGACCGATTACCGCGATCGCCCCCCTCGGCGGAAGGATTTGTAGAAAAATTTGCCTATATGAGGATCTATAGGGGCTCGCCGCCTTCACCCTGGGCGACCTTGAGAGCCACTGAGGCAACGGTCAGGGTGAGCCGCGCCTGCTCCAGACCTGACAGCGAGTCCCAGTCGGTCGCCGGAATTGCCCGCAGGTTAAGCTCTAAAATCTCGCCCCGGCCATCGCGCAGAGAGTAGGCCAGCGGGCGAGCCAGCACCGCCAGATCGTCAGCATTCCAGCCGGGCAGCACGTCATCTACGCACTGTACCAGCTGCTCGATCAGAGGTTGACCGCTGCGGGCCAGGGCTGCCGCAGAGCTGGCTAGACGGTGCAACAGATCGCCAGGGACGCGACTCTGAAACTGTCGCAGCTGCTCCAGCACCGGATTCACGGTCGGCTGAACCTCGAAGTCACCTATCTGGGTCGCCATCTGGGCCGATAGGACTTGCCATCCCGCCGCGATCGCCGCATTCAGCTCTCCACCGTCGAGGGCGTCAAACTCCGTCTCTAAGCTGGCCAGGTAGGCTTCGGCCTCGGGAGCCAGCGGTTGCCAGGGATACCCGGTTTCGGGGTTGAGAATACTGGCAAGCAAATCGTGTTCAGTGGCCATGGCGGGCTCAGCGGCGGAGTTAGAAGACGGAGAGGACTGATTCATAGCGTTATCTACAGATGCACAAGAGGGTAACAAAGCCTGATGACTGTGGATACAATGCGCGGCTGGGGGATTCCGTACGGGGCGGACATTTTCCTGGTTTCCCTAGCAGGGCGGGGACGATTTGGGGCTACCCTCAAGGGTAAATTCCATCAGTTCGCCCTCGGGACTGCCAAACCGAATCGCCGTGCCCAGGGTCAGCGGCACCTCGGCCCGGTGGACGTGGTGCCAGCCGTGGTTGTCAAAATAGTACGAGCCATAGCGAGAGCGATCGCGCAAATAATAGTAGGTCTCTTGCACCCCATTCTCAAACTGCGTGCGACAGAAAATTTCGGCATGCTGTCCCGAAACCCAGGGCTCCAAAATTACCAGGTCATTGTCGGGTAGTCGTCCCACCCGTAGGTAGCCGTCGTAGAGCCGCCACAGGCGACTCGGGGTGGCCAGGCAGCGCAGCACCACCGATTGGGTCATGCGCAGATCTTGCCCCGGCAGCTGGGTCACAGCCAGGGCCGCCTCGCGCAGCAGATGCCCCTCAAACTGGGGGTGCTGATACAGCACCGGCAGCGTCCAGGCCGGGTGGTTGAAGCGGTAGGCGGTCAGCAGGTGTTGTCGGGCCAAGGCCACCGCCTGGGCGACTGGCTGGCGCTCGGCTAAGCCCCGAGCCAGCACCTGAATAAAGCTCAGCGCCTCCTCGTCAGCAATGGAGTCGCGCATGGCCAACACCGCCGGTACTCCGTGGTGCAGCAGCACCTCCGCTAGACTGCTGCGGGGAATGACTTGCTGCTGTTGCAGGTCGGGCTGAGCCCCCCAACAGGTGTTAAACACCGCCAGCCGAATGCCGTTGTGAGCTAGCCCCTGGGCCAGCTCCGTGCCGCTGAGGCTGCCCCCCTGGCGCAAAAACAGCATGCCGCCATCCGGGGCAGGCACCCCATGGCCCGCGTAGAAGAACACGTTAAAGTAGCCAGTTTCTAAGGCCTTGAGCAGAGTTTTGGCATCGGGTTCGAGCAGGGTTTGCACCTGGCAAACCACCGGGCTTGCCCCCTGGTAGCTGAGGCGAGAGGCACTCAGCTCTAGCAACTGCTTCAAAGCCTCGGCTTCCTGAGGCAGTTGTAAGACCGGCTCAGTGCCGCCAGCATGAGTGCCGGGATCGTCCTGGCCCAGCACCAGCAGAATGCGCAGCGAGGTATCCAGTTCCGCTTCAGGCAGCGGTTCGACGGTGCTGGCGGTGCGGCTAAACAGCACCTGCGGCCCCAGCGACAGGGCCGGGCAGCCGGGCTGGGGCTGCATAATTTCCCAGGGCAGGCTGATCAGTTCGGGGGGGCGCACCTCTAGCCGCAGCTTGAGCGGACGATTTTGGCCGATCGCCATGCCCAGACTGCGCTCTAGAGTCTGACGAATGGGGCCGTCAAACAGCCACTCCCACAGGCTCACCCCCAGCCCCTGCATCAGCCGCCCGGTATAGCCGGCGGCCTCTGCCGCCGGAGCGACCCGATCGAGCAGATCGTCGAGGTGAAACTGGGGCACGTAGGCCGAGGGCACGTGGGGTACCTGGGGCAGCCCCCGCAGCGAAAAAAACTGCTGCCAGCTCTCCCAGATTTGGGCCATTTGGCCATCCCAGAGGCGATCGTGGTGGGCATAGCCCCCCGGAAACGGACTCTCTAGAACCCAAATGGCATAGTGAGTGGAGTCCGCCTGGGTGAGGCGATCGATGGCAAGGCACAGGGTGAGGTCATCGGATGACGGCATAGGCAGGCCTAGGGCATAGGGCCGAGTAGATCGGGCTAGGGGCATAGGGGAGGGTAGCTAGGGCGCACAGCGACCCGCTTGGGCCGGGGTCACTAGCTCCAGAAACGTAGCGGCCCCATAGAGCTGGCGAGTCTGCACCCAGCCCTCTTCCCCCGGAGCTAACAGGCGTTGATCTAAGTTAGGGGCGGTAGACGGGGCAGGAGGGGGTTGACTGGTTTCCTGCGGCTGTTGGTCAAGGGACTCGCCCGAGGGAATAGAGCAAACCCGCAGTCGCGCCCAGTCGACATTGTCGGCTGTGGTTTGGAGACTGACAACCCTGAGCACGCTACCCGTGGCTACTGCTCGGGTCTCGCCTACAGCCGCACTGAGGTCTGGCTGTGGGGCTAGCTGTAGCTCACTGTTACCGACGGGGCTCAATGGCGGTGCAGACTGCCAGAACGAGCCGACAGCGACTTCAACAATGGCGGTCAGGGCGGCCTCTGGCAGCGGTCGCCCCGCCAGGGCAGGGAGAGGCCAGTCCTGGGCCAATGGCTGAAACGCAACCGGCGGCGAGGAAGTGCTGCTTAAGGCTATGCCCACACCCGTGAGCGTGGCGATCACCACGCCAACGCCTCCCCAAAAAGGCACCCAGGGAAAGCCTGAATGCCTCGAACCAAGGGGTGATGCGGGGGCCACAAGCCGGGTTGATGGTGTGACTGCTGAACCATCGGCCGGGGGAGACGCCTTAAAAACACTGGGAGAGGCAGCGTTTGCCTGCCGCAGAGAGCCCGCTGGCAGGGTCGGCAGCGGGCCTAGCTGGGGCATAAACCGCATCAGCCCCACGGTAACGTTATCGTGACCGTTGAGCCGATTCGCCTGCTGAATTAGGGCGGCGACAGCGGGACTGAGCGGACTAGCGGCAGTGGTTAGGGGCGCTACCAGGTGGGGCGCGAGGATTTCGACGCGATCGTAGTCGCTGAGACCGTCAGAGCAGAGCAGCAGAGTCGTTGGGTCGTCGAGCAGCAGATGCTGGACTGAGGGATAGAGCAGGTTTGAATCGCTGATGCCCAAGGCCTGGATGAGCGCCCCGCCACTGGGCAACTGGACAGCCTCTGAATAGAGAGCGTAGCCCATTTGAGCTTCTCGGGAGGCAACGTCGTCGTCAACGGTGATTTGGTAGCAGGTGTAGGGGCTAATTCGGTAGGCGCGACTGTCGCCAATGTGGGCAATAGAAACGTAGGGGAAATGCACCAGGGCCACCACTACGGTGGTACCCATGCGGGCGCGGGCGGAGCGATTTTCGTCGTTGTTGCGGGCAGAGATAGCGTCGTTGGCCAAAATCAGGGCCTGCTTGAGGCGCTGGGCAATCGCCTCCGGAGACGGGTAAGCCTGCTGAGTGAGAGGCTCTAGCTCCTGCTGAAGCAGCTTGATGGCCGTTTGAGAGGCCACATTGCCCTGTTCATGGCCGCCAATGCCGTCGCACACCAGCAGCAGCGGCAGGTGTTCAACGCTGTCTGCTGACACCGGGAGGCGCTGCTGGCGGGGGTCTTTTTCGGGATAGCAGGCGTCTTCGTTGCGATCGCGGCTCGGCCCCTGATCGGTGTCCGCCACCCAGTCCACCGTCACTAGCAACCCCTGGGCCAGGGTATGAATAGCACCCTCCAGCTCGGCCACAAGCTCTTGATCAGACACTAACTTGCCCTCCCTAAGGGCCTTACACAGCCAGCTGAGGTAGGGGCGCACCTGGGGTTGAGCCGTGGCCACCAGCGGCTGCCACCGCTGGCTGAGCTGGGCCAGGGTAGGGCTAGAATCGTCGGCTACCAGCGTGGTGAGCCGCAGCAGTGCACCATCCACCCGCAGGTCATCTTCTAAGAGGGTGGTGGCCATCTGCTCTTCCATCAGCGTCGGCCACAGAGCCGCTATCTGTCGCAGCCAGTTGAGCTGCTGCAACGGCGAGCCCTCCGACCACCGTTGAGCTAGGGAAGGTAGAATAGCCGCCTCAATTTTTCCCTGCCCAGGGGGCTGCCCTGGCTCGTCACCGGCCTGGGGATGCAGCCGCGTAGCGATGGGAGCACTGTCGAGGAGCAGCACCGTGGCCGCTAACCCAGTTTGTTCTGACGTCAGGTAAGTGTAGGGACGAGGAATATGCTGGGCCAGGTGAAACAGCTTCAGGTAAGCCATCACCGAGGCCGGAATTTTCTCTAGGGGAGGCGGGGGGGTATCGGGCCGCGTGTCGAGCCAGAGTTGATGCTTCCCCTGGGTTCGTTTTTGCCCCTCCCCCCAGATCAAAAATCGCCCGGCGATCAGCGTGCCAGAGCGCCCCGTGAGCGGCCCGTCGCCAACGGCCAGCAAAAAACGGTATAGCAGGGGGGTTTGGCAGACCTTACAGTGGCTAGCAGGTGGGGTCGACACCGACCGGCAGGATGGGTTAGAGCACTGGATCACGATCCGGTTGGGGCAGGTAAACAGCTCTTAATCTCTCATGGTATCTAACCCCAGCCGATTCAATGCCAGAATCTTTAGCCCCAGCCTGGCGAACCTGGGCTGGGGCCAGGGCTGGACAATACCTTACTTATTCTTTAAGGCGGCTAGGCCAGGGATGTTAGGTACAGCCCTAGCTAGCTGACTGATCGACCTCAACCCGAGGTAGCCCCATGCTGTAGTTGAGGGCGCGGCTCTTGAGGTTGTAGCTAATGGCCCCCTGCTGCAGGAGCTGCCGGATGAAGTGCTCTAGATCGGAGCCAATGCGACGCAGATTGTAGTCGGTCAGATCTTCTCCAGCGGCGGCGTCAACCAGTCGATCAAATTCGGCGTAGACGGCCTTGACGGCGTCTTCAGACCAGTTGAACTCGTTGTCGGGGTCAATGTCTAGGGTGAGCTTGTCGTCGCTGGGCACCAGCTCGTTGTTGGCAACAACGGCGGTGTAAATGTGAACATGCCGAGTGGTCGATTTGAGCATCATGGCCAGGTGTCGCCCTTCTATATAGATGTGGTCTAGGGTGGTTTACCCCAGGATGTGCTGCTGTTGTGATTGTATAGCAACCGTTCCCAGCTAGGGCCTAGAATAGGTCTTTTTTGCCTCTCAGCCGGGCAAAGGTCTGCACCGTTGAGGTGCTGTTCATCGCTTGCTGGAGACTGGCTTCATCCCACCGGAGGAAGGGATTAGTTTGCTTTTCAAGCCCCAGTTCGGTGGGTACTGTGGGCTGGTCTTGGGCGCGGGCAGCCTGTACCTGTTTCAGCCGCTGTTGCAGGGTAGCGTTGGTGCCGTCTACGGTAACGGCAAATCTGAGGTTGTTTAGCGTGTACTCGTGGGCGCACCATACTCGGGTCTGGTCTGGTAGCTGACGCAGCTTGTCCAGCGACTCAACCATCTGCTGGGGACTGCCCTCAAACAGGCGACCGCAGCCGCCGGCAAACAGGGTGTCGCCGCAGAAGAGTTCGCCCCAGTCGTTGGCTGTGGCTGGAGCTATGTAGTAGGCAACGTGGGCACGGGTGTGGCCGGGCACAAAAATAACCTCGGCGGTGCGTTGGCCTCCGGCCGGGCCTTGCCCATCGCCGATCGGCACCCGATCGCCCTCCTGCAAAAAATGGGTCTGTCCAGGAATGCGGCCCCGATCTTCGGCACCACCGTAGACCTGGGCCTGGGGAAATCGCTCTAGCAGCTGACGGTTGCCGCCCACGTGGTCACTGTGGTGGTGGGTGTTGAGGATGGCCGTTAGCGTGGCACCCAGCTCATCTAAGGTGTGGAGCACCGGCTCGGCATCGCCGGGGTCAACCACAATGGCCTCACCCCGGTCGACATTGTGGAGCACAAAAATGTAGTTGTCGCGAAAGGCCGCTACCCGATAAATGTCCATAGGATGCTCCTGACTCTGGACTGTTTTTTCCGTAACTTTTCCGTGGCAAACTTGCCGTTGCCCAAGCTTTAATACAGGTTTACTGAATCTTCACCAGGCGCCCAACCGCAGTGTTTAGGGATTGGGCATGCTGAAGGAAACATGAAATCGTAGCAAGGGCTACATCGCAATCTGCGATACAGCCCTTGCTAGCTTCTACTATCGTCACTCCTGAGTTGAGGATTTGCAATTATGGTGTCATCTCTGCCTGCCCCAGATATCCAGTCGCTGGTCAGCGTTGCCATAGAGCAAGGAACTTTGAGCCGCCGCGACCACCTCAGCCTATCGACGGCGATGTTGAGCAATCCCCTGCTGACCAGCCGCGATCGCCAGTACATCAACCAGGTGTTTGACGGTATTCGCTCTGGGCGAGTGCGCTTGGCTGACTAAAGTTTTCTTTGATAGAACACCGTTGCGCCCTGGCTAATCCCAGGGCGTTTTGCTTTTACAATTAGGGCAGCTAGGGCTGCGGTAAGCTACGGGGTGGCCGTGCTTTGGGGCCAAGTTCAGATTTAGAGGTTCAGCGGTCAACACCTGTGCGTCAAAAACGCCCTCGCTATGGCGAAACGACTGTTGAAGAAAGTTACCGGCGCACTCGGCAACACCTGACTCGCGGGGCGATCGCCCTCGGCTGTGTGATGGTGTCAGGGGTGTGCTGGTATCACTTTATGGAGGGGTGGAGCTGGTTAGACTCGGTCTACATGGCGGTGATTACCCTATCGACCGTGGGCTTTGGGGAAACCAACCCGCTGAGTCCCGAGGGTCGCCTCTTTACCATCCTGCTGATCATGACCGGGGTCGGCGTGATTGCCTACATTCTCAACAATCTCACCGAGGCGATCGTGCAGGGGCATTTTCAGGCCGGGTTTCGCTCACTTAAGCGGCGCAGATTTATGGAATCCATGCGGGATCACTACATTATTTGCGGCCTCGGCCGCACGGGTCGCCAAGTGGCCACAGAGTTTTTTGCAGAGAACATTCCTTTCGTGGTAGTTGACTCTGAAGACAGCGCAGTGCAGCGGGCCCAGCAGTTGGGATACATCACGCTTCAGGGTGACGCCACCCAAGACCAGGTGTTGCTCCAGGCTGGGGTCGAACGGGCCCGCTGTCTGGTGGCGGCCCTGCCCTCCGATGCCGAAAACCTCTACATTGTGCTCTCGGCCAAAACCCTGTCCCCCGATATTCGCACCATTGCCCGCGCCAGCAGCGAAGAGGCCATCCTCAAACTTCAGCGGGGCGGGGCCGATGTGGTGGTGTCGCCCTACATTACCGGCGGCAAGCGGATGGCGGCAGCGGCCCTGCGGCCCCAGGTGGTAGATTTCTTAGACGGCATTCTCACTGGGGCCGAGCGCACAGTCTATGTCGAAGAGTTTTTGCTGCTGCCCGAGAGCTGCCCGGTCATTGGCAAAACCCTGTCTGAAGCGCAGCTGGGGCGTCAGTCTGGAGCACTGATTCTGGCCATTCGCCGGAAGGATGGGGTGCTAATTTTTAGCCCCACCGCTGATACGCGCCTCTACCCTGGTGACATGGTGATCAGCATGGGCAACGCCGACCAGCTGCGACTGCTGAGCCAAATTATTAGCCCCATTGAACAGGGCAGAAAGGCGTGATTTTGGCCCTGAGCTCTACCTCAACCCAGAACAGCGATCGCTGGGGTCTTAGGAGAATTCTAGAAAAGAAGATCCCCGCTTTATCGGGCAACTGTAGCCACTGTCGGGTGGACACTGCCCACCCTTAGGGAGAAAGTTTTTCAGAAGTCACCTTAAAGCTGATAACTTTCCGCATAGCAGCCATTTTCCGCCGTCGATCGCTAGCGTTCCGTATTAAGGTTTGCTGCGCAGTTTACCCAGTGCTTTATTCGGAATGCGTTGATGGATCTTAGCCGAACCTAAACCCGCCCTTGGCGATGAACCCATGCAAGAGCTGCAAGAACGCTTCATTCTGGTCATTGACCCCAACCCAGCCCATGCTCAGGTGGTGCAACAGGTTCTGGGCCAGCGGTCAGACCGCGACTCGCAGAGCGACCCGTACCACAATCACCTCGAAATTGTCGCGAGCGGGGGAGCGGCGATCGACTATCTGCTGCAGCGGGGCGAGTACGCCCATGCCCCCCGCCCCGATTTAGTTCTGCTCGATCTTGCGCTGCCAGGGCTCGAACTGCCGGAAAACGATGGCTACAACATTCTCACCACCATCAAGACGACGCCTCACCTCAGGTGGATTCCGGTGATTGTGTTCACGGAGTCTGACCGCAGCGAAGACATTTTACGAAGCTATGCCAGCCAAAGTAACTGCTACGTAGTGAAGGCGGCTGATTTAGAGCAGCTGTCTCGCACGGTGAAACAGATCGAGGCGTTTTGGCTTGGAATTGTAACGCTGCCGCTGCGGTAATTCTCCCCCGCTTCAATACGTTTGGTAAACAAACAAAAACTATCTCGTATTCTTTCTCGTTGAAAGCCTGCTTTAGCAGGGCGATTGAAATCTAAATTTACCTAAAAAGTAAATTTCCTATTTTCTTAATATCCTTATTCTGGAGCCTCAATTTATCTGAGATATGCTGCTGAATAGAGCCACTTCAGAGCGCAATGATTTAACTTGTAGCGGACGGTTGGGCTAGGAATTGAGCCAGCGCCACTGCATGAAACCCTGTTCCTAGCCGTATCTTTGCCCACCATAGAGGTTTTTCCAGGCCAAACGTTCGATCTTCAATGGAGTCCTAAATTTAAACAACTGGACCCAGGCTAACGTTTGTACTGCGGTAGATGAGGTCGAGCCGAAAGCTGTTCTTCCCAGTTCTTAGGACTGCTTGAGAGCTTGACGCGAGACATTAATGCTTGATTTGGTCGAGCCATTCTAAGGCTCTGTTTGGCGCGGCATGGCGGGGCTTTTTGTGGGACTAGACATGGCCCTGAATGGTTAAACCCTACTCGCCTGAGCGCAACCAACTAACCCACTCATAACTTTCCCTAGGAGAGCGATCGCGATGACCCTTCGAAATCTAAACCTCGACGCCCAGCTGGTGAGTCTCAAGCACCCCGAGATTCACACCCTGACTCAGGTGCAGCCCCACGGGGTGCTGCTGGTGCTGCGGGAGGCAGACTTGTCGATTGTGCAGGTGAGTCGCAACACTCGCGATGCCTTTGGCCTGGCGGCGGCGGATGTGCTGGGCCAAACCCTGGATGACCTGCTCGACGCCTACCAGGTGGATCAGATTCGAGCGGGCCTGGGCCAGGAAAATCTGGATATCTTGAACCCCACCAAGGTGTGGGTGCGCCGTCGGGGCGATGACTACGCCGTGTACGATGCCATCTTCCACCGCAATAGCGAAGGCTTTTTGATTCTAGAGCTGGAGCCAGCGCTGACCAACGAGGCCATTCCGTTTCTGAGCTTCTACCACCTGGCGCGGGCCTCGATTGGACAGCTGGAGGCAGGCACGGCCAGCCTGGCCGATTTTTGCCGCATTATCGTCCACGAGGTGCGGCAGGTGACAGGCTTCGATCGGGTGATGCTCTACAAGTTTGACGATGACGGTCACGGCGAAGTGCTGGCCGAAGAAAAGCTTGACGACATGGAGGCCTACCTGGGCCTGCACTTCCCTGAGTCCGATGTGCCCAAGCCGGCCCGCAAGATGTTTTTGTCCAACTGGATTCGGGTGATCCCCAACGCCAGTGCCGAGGCGGTGGAGCTGGTGCCCCCCCTCAACCCCGTCACCCAGCACGGCACCGACCTGGGGATGTCGATTTTGCGGCAGCCCTACCGCTGCCACACGGAGTATCTGCACCACATGAATGTCGAGGCCTCGCTAACCATTTCGCTGATGAAGGATCAGAAGCTTTGGGGGCTGATTGCCTGCCACCACAAAACACCCAAGTACGTGCCCTATGAGCTGCGCAAGGCCTGCGAATTTTTGGGTCGGGTGATTTTTGCTGAAATTTCGACCCTGGAGGAAGAGGCTGACCAGAGCTATCGGCTGAAGCTGACGGCGGTGCAGTCGGCGCTAATTGACCAGATGGCGCGGGAGGATTACTTTGTTGACGGGCTGGTGCGTCACGACCCCAGCCTACTAGATCTGGTGGGAGCCAAGGGGGCGGCGGTTTGCTTTGGCGGTCAGTGGACCACCCTGGGCCGCACCCCGCCCGAGGAGGAGCTGAACTATCTGGTGCAGTGGCTGAGCACCTCGACCGACCAGGACGTTGTGGTGACCAATGCCCTGCCGCTGGACTACACCGAAGCGCAGCGGTTTAAGGATGTGGCCAGCGGTCTGCTGGCGATCGCCATCTCCAAGCGCAGCTACGTGCTGTGGTTCCGCCCGGAGGTGATTCAGACGGTGAACTGGGGCGGCAACCCCAATGAGGCATACACCCTGGTGGGTGAGGGCGACCAGCAGTGGCTGTGCCCGCGCCAGTCGTTTGAGCTGTGGAAGGAGACGGTGAGCCTGCGATCGCTGCCCTGGCAGCCGGTAGAAATCAAAGCGGCCCTGGAGCTGCGCAAGGCGATCGTCAACATCGTGCTGCGCCAGGCGGAGGAATTGGCCCTGCTGGCCAACGACCTAGAGCGATCGAACGCCGAGCTGAAGAAATTTGCCTACATCGCCTCCCACGACCTGCAAGAGCCGCTCAACCAGGTGGCCAACTTTGTGCAGCTCTTAGAAATGCGCTACGACGCCAAGCTCGACGACGACGGCAAAGAGTTTATTGGCTTTGCCGTAAAGGGGGTAAGCCTGATGCAAACCCTGATCGACGACGTGCTGGCCTACAGCAAGGTAGACCTCCAGGGCATTGAGTGGCAGCTAACAGAGGTGCAGCAGGCTCTCGACCAGGCCCTCGGCAACCTGCGCGGGCGAGTGGCCGAAACCGGCGCGATCATTACCGTCGATCCGCTGCCCACCATCGTCGCCGACGGCACCCAGCTGATGCAGCTATTCCAAAACCTAATTGGCAACGCGATCAAGTTTCGCCGGGCTGGCGAAACGCCCCGAATTCACGTCGGGGTGCAGCGCCAGGAGGAGCACTGGCTGTTCTCGGTGGCGGACAACGGCATTGGCTTTGACCCCCAGTTTGCCGAGCGCATCTTTGTCATCTTCCAGCGGCTGCACACCCGCGACGAGTACGCTGGCTCGGGCATGGGGCTGGCCATTTGCAAAAAAATCGTCGAGTGTCACCGAGGCCGCATCTGGGTCGAGGCCGTCCCCGACCAGGGGGCAACCTTCTATTTCACCATCCCCGTTGAAGGACGCGATCGCAACCATGGCAACGGACGCAAGGCCAAAAACTATCTTTTTAGTCGAGGATAATCGCGGCGACATTCGCCTGATTCAGGAGGCTCTCAAGAGTACCGCCGCCCCGTGCGAGATTGTGATCGCGCGGGACGGCATGGAGGCGATGGCCTACCTGCACCGCCAGGGGGAGTTTGCTGCGGCCACTACCCCTGACCTGATTTTGCTCGATCTCAACCTGCCTAAAAAAGACGGGCGGGAGGTGCTGGCCGACATTAAAGCCAGCGACGCCCTCAAGCACATTCCGATCATTGTGCTGACCACCTCGCGGAACGAGGAGGACATTTGCAAGAGCTACGACCTGCACGTCAACTGCTACATCTCAAAATCGCGCAACTTGACCCAGCTGTTCAAAATTGTGCAAGGAATTGAGGCATTTTGGCTAGAAACAGCGACGCTACCCTCGAGTACCCCCTAAACCCGGCGGCGGTGCGAGTCCTGCTGATTGAGGATGATCTGGCCGAGGCCCGGTTTTTGCAGGAGGTGCTGAAAGGGGCACCCCGCAGTCGCTTTCAGCTCAGCCACGCCAAGCGTCTGGGGGAGGCGATCGCCTGGCTGGGGCAAGACGGCTTTGATGTGGCCCTGCTCGACCTCACCCTGCCCGACAGTAGCGGCCTCGATTCGCTGGATTTGCTGCTACAAAAAGCTCCTGGCCTGCCGGTGGTGGTGCTGACCAACACCAACGATGACGCTCTGGCGGTGGCCGCCGTGCGCCACGGTGCCCAAGACTACCTGCTGAAGCGATCGCTCCAGCAGGAGGTGCTGGTGCGATCGCTATTCTATGCGATCGAGCGGCAGCGGGCCGAAGACGCCCTGCGCAACGCCAACGAGATTTTGGAAGACCGCGTACAGGCCCGCACCGCCGAGCTAGAGGCAGCCAACCGACACCTGCGCCAGGAGATCGAGCAGCGCCAGCGCATTCAAGAACGCCTCACCCTGGCTCAAGATGCTGCCAGCATCGGCACCTTCGAGTGGTGCGTCAATGCTCCCGATCGGCCCGCCGACCCATCACATTCCCCATCGAACCCGGTAATAGTTCTACCCTGGCCCCTAGCCGATATGATGGCTAGCTTTAGCGATAACTGGCCCTGGCCCATCCATCCCGATGACGCCGAGCGGGTCAGTCAGGAGCTGAGGCGATCGCTTCAGCAGGGGCAGGGGCTTAAGACCGAGTTTCGCATTTTGGTGGGCGATCGGGTGCGCTGGCTGACGATTAACAGCAGCCTGATTTGCGATGTGGAGACCCACAGCGAACGTCTGCTGGGCATTCATATGGACATCACCGACAAAAAGCAGCTAGAGGCGCAGTTCTTGCGATCGCAGCGGCTCGAAAGTTTGGGCACCCTGGCCGGTGGCATTGCCCACGACCTCAACAATATTCTGACGCCGATTTTGCTGGTGGTGCAGCTTTTGCCGCTGAAGCTGAAGGGCATAGATCCCTGGGTCCAGGGAAAGCTTGACGTTCTAGAGGCCAGCACCCAGCGGGGGGCGGACCTGGTCAAGCAAATTCTTGCCTTTACGCGGGGGGTTGAGGGCAAGCGCTTTGCCCTCCAGGTTCACCATCTGCTGGCTGATATTCGCCAGCTAGTGCAGCAGACCCTGCCCCGTTCCATCGATGTCTATGCCGACGTGCCAGACAATCTGTGGCCGGTTTGGGGTGACCCTACCCAGCTGCACCAGGTATTTATGAACCTTTGCGTCAACGCCCGCGACGCCATGCCGATCGGCGGCACCCTGCAGATTACTGCCGAGAACCTGACCCTAGACTATGACTCGGCCCAGCGGCATTTTCAGGCCCAGCCCGGCCTCTATGTCAGGGTTACCTTTACCGATACCGGCACCGGCATGGGGCCAGCGGTGCTAAATCAAATTTTTGACCCCTTTTTTACCACCAAAGCCCCAGGCCAGGGTACGGGACTGGGGCTATCGGCGGTGCTGGGCATTGTCGATAGCCACAGTGGCTTTATCGATGTGCAGAGCCAGGTCGGCCAGGGCAGCCAGTTTCAGGTCTATCTGCCGGCTACCTTCGAACCCAACCCTGCCGCTGCTACCCCCCCAACCCTGCTCGACGGCGGTCAGGCAACGGTGTTGGTCGTAGACGACGAACCCGCTGTCTGTGCAGCGGTGTGCACGGTTCTCGAACTGCACAACTATCGGGTGATGGTGGCCTACGGCGGGCAGGCCGCGATCGCCCTGCTGAGCGAGCACATAGACACCATCCACACCGTACTGATGGATCTAATGATGCCAACGATGGATGGTTTCGCCACGATGCCGCTGCTAAAGCGCATCAACCCGGACCTGCGGGTGATTGCCATGAGCGGCCTCAACTCCGTCGATGCCGTCACCAGAGCTGAGCAGCAGGGGTTCCAGGGCTTCTTGCCGAAACCCTTTACCCGCCAAGACTTGCTCCAGTGCATACAGCCGTAGCCTGACCAGTGGCTAAAAGGAACCCGCCAGAGCCTCAACGCAGCGATCGCAGATCGTCGGGTCTTCACTACTTTCCCCAACATGGGTCGAGTAGTTCCAGCAACGGTCGCACTTCTCACCCTCGGCATCCACCACGCCAACCCCCAGCGCATCCGACTCGCTATTGCACTTAACGCCAGCAAGGGCGTCAGGAGAGTCCAACACCTCTACCTGAGAGACCAGAAACAGGTAGCGCAGTTCGTCCACGTGGTTGGTATCGGAGGCGATCGCATCGGTAGGATTCATCGCCGCCAGCTTTGCCCGCAGCTCGGCATCGGCCACGTACAACAGCGCTTTAGCTTCCAGGGAAGAGCCAATGTCCTTCGCGGTGCGGGCCTGCTCCAGCACCCGGTTTACCTCCTGGCGCACGGAGCGAATCTGACTCCAGGTTTCAGCCAGCTCCGGCTGCTGCCACTGGTCGTCCAGCTTTACCCAGCCCGCCTGAAACACCGACTGGTGGGCGATGGGGTAGGGCAGGTTTTGCCAGATGTCTTCGGCCATGTGGGAGAGCACCGGGGCGATGGAGCGGGCCAGGTTTTCGATCGCGATCGCCAGCACCGTCTGACAGCTGCGTCTGCGGAAGGAATCTGCCGCACTGATGTACAGCCGATCTTTAGCGGTATCGAGGTAAAAGTTCGACAGATCGACCGCACAGAAATTCTGTACCGTCTGGAAGAAGCGGAAGAACTGGAAGGTCTCGAAGGCGTCGGTGATGTCGGCAAACACCTCGGTCATGCGGTGCAGCATGTAGCGATCGAGCTCGGGCAGCTGGTCGTAGGGCACCGCGTCTTTAGCGGGGTCGAAGTCGTGCAGGTTGCCCAGCAAAAACCGCGCCGTGTTGCGAATCTTACGGTACACGTCCGACATCTGCTTGAGGATGTTGCCCCCCAGCGGCACATCGGAGGAATAGTCCACCGACGATACCCACAGGCGCAGCACGTCCGCGCCATAGGGAGGCTCAGTCTTCTGATTTTTGCCGCCGTTGATCACAATCGCCGGGTCCACCACGTTGCCGATGGATTTGCTCATTTTGCGGCCCTGCTCGTCGAGGGCAAAGCCGTGGGTGAGCACCGTTTTGTAGGGGGCGCAGCCGTTCACCGCCACGCTGGTCAGCAGGCTCGACTGAAACCAGCCCCGGTGCTGGTCAGAGCCCTCCAGGTACATATCTACTGGATACTCTAGCTCGCCGCGCTGCTGAGCCACCGCCGCCCAAGAGGAGCCCGAGTCAAACCACACATCCATGGTGTCGGTGCCCTTGCGGTAGGTGTGGCCGTTGTTGCGGTAGGTTTCTGGCAGCAGTTCCGCCTCGGGCAGCTCCCACCAGGCGTCGGAGCCTTTTTCGGCAAAGATGGCCTTGATGTGGGACAGGGTCTCCTCATTCAGCAGCGGTTCCCCTGTTTCCTCGTCGTAGAACACGGGGATCGGCATGCCCCAGGTGCGCTGGCGCGAGATGCACCAGTCGGAGCGATCGCCCACCATTGAGGTAATCCGTTTCTCGCCCGTAGCCGGAATCCACTGCACTTCCTTGATGGCCTTCAGCGCGGCCTCGCGGAACCCTTCGACTGAGGCGAACCACTGCTCGGTGGCGCGGTAGATGGTGGGCTGTTTGGTGCGCCAGTCGTAGGGGTACTTGTGGACGTAGGGCTCGTGCTTGAGTAGGGAACCGGCCTTGTCGAGGGCTTCAATCACCGCTGGGTTGGCATTGGTGAGCACGTTCAGCCCGGCGAAGGGGCCAGCTTCCTCGGTCATGTCGCCTTTTTCGTCTACGGGAGACAGTACCGGTAGGCCGTAGCGCTGGCCCACTTTAAAGTCTTCTTCGCCATGGCCGGGTGCTGTGTGTACCAGGCCCGTACCCGATTCGGTAGTGACGTAGTCGCCGCCGATCAGAATGGGGCTGGTGCGATCGAACAGGGGATGGCGATAGGTGGAATGCTCCAGCGCCGCGCCTTTGATCTCCGATTTCACCGTTAGCTCAGAGCCAAGGACTTGGCTCATCCGCTCCACCAAATCCTTGGCGATGATCAGGTACTTAAACGGTTTCCCAGAAGCCACTTCTACGACGGCGTAGGTCAGCTCCCCGTTCACCGCCACGCCCAGGTTAGCGGGGATCGTCCAGGGAGTCGTGGTCCAGATCGCCACGCCCAACTCGCCCAGGTACGGCTCCAGCGCCGCCTTCGCGTCGGGGGACGCGCTCACCATGGGGAAGGCAGCGTAGATGCTGGGGGAAGTGTGGCCTTCGGGATATTCCAGCTCGGCCTCTGCCAGGGCCGTCTGGGAAGTGGGGCTCCAGTGCACAGATTTGAGGCCGCGATAGATGTAGCCCTTCAGGTACATCTGGCCAAACACGTCAATCTGAGCCGCCTCGTACTCGGGCAGCAGAGTCATGTAGGGGTGATCCCAATCGCCCCAAATGCCGTAGCGCTTGAAGCTCTCTCGCTGGCGATCGATGGTTTTGAGGGCAAAGGCCTTCGCCTTGTAGCGCAGCTTAATTGGCGTCAGGTTGGCCCGCGCCTCCGGATCCATGGCCTGAAGCACCTTCAGCTCAATGGGCAGGCCGTGGCAATCCCACCCCGGCACATAGCGCACCTTGCGGCCCTTGAGCAGCTGGTACTTGTTGATCGTGTCCTTCAAAATCTTGTTAAGGGCGTGGCCAATGTGCAGGTCGCCGTTGGCGTAGGGCGGCCCGTCGTGCAGCACAAACACCTCGCCGGGGTTGCTGGTCGACAGAGTTTCGTAGATCTGGTTTTCAGCCCAAAATGCTTGAATCTCAGGCTCGCGCTGGGTAGCGTTGGCCCGCATATCAAAACTGGTTTGGGGGAGAAGAACGGTGTCTTTGTAGCTTTTGGAGTCTGTCACAGCCGGAGGTTGACTAAAGGTAAAAGAACGCTCGCGCCATTATGGCAGATTTGGCCCGCCTGAAAATTGCTCGGGGCCGCCTCTTGTGAGTCATCTATATACATTAGGCCAGGTTGAGGGCAATTGTCGGGTTAATCTTAGCGCCCAGATGTGGAGAGAACGACCCTATAGATCGCTGGGCCAATTTTCCTCTTCCTCGGCTTCAGGGATGCTAGAAACCTCGCGGGACTGAGGGTATGGGCTAATCTCTTCAACGGCATTGGGTTCTAAGGTTACCTGCGGCTCCGTAGAATCAGAACCCGACTCAGAACCAGTATCCCGGCGGGGCTCGTCCCCTTCAAATCCGTCCACACTCGCAATGGCCTCGGTATCAACGATGGTCACCGTTGAGAACTGATCTACGCCTGACGGTGCCTGAGTAACGGGATCAGGGCTGGCGGCAGGTTGAGATCTGGTTTTTGCCAACGGCGAAGGCCGGGGCGGTATTTCGATCACCGCTCGCTTGGGTTTGGGGCTGGTTTTGGCTTTAACAACGTCTCCTACCCAGTCTTTTAACCCGGCTAGCCTGCCCCTAAGATTAGGAGGCTTCTGCTTTGTTTTGACTGGGGAAATTTTAGGGGCAGTTTTTGGGGGATTCTGAGGTTTTTTAGCGGCTGGCGCAGTCTGCGGAGCGTGGGGTTGTGGCGATGGCCCTACCGGGCCGGTCTTTGACCATCGCACGGCTTTGACCGATGGCACAGCTGGAGCTGTACCCGGCTCTAAAACAACAGATTCTGGAATATGGCCCCCGGCAGGAATGGTTCCAAGGGACGATAATCGACGAGGGTTGGTAGCTAACTCATCGACAAATTCGTAGTCCACATCCTTGAGGGACGAGGCTCGAATCTCGCTAGTGGCGATCGCCGGATCGCCCGGCAGTCTGCCCTCTTCCACCTCAGGCAACCAGCGCTCCAAGGGAGTGGCCCGCAGCCGATCGAGCGACCACTGCTTTAGCTTTCGCCCAAAGGTGGGCCAGGAATCTTGAGTAACGGGCGTCTGCAAATCTAGCGGCGTGCGCTTGCGGCGCAGACTCAGGGTTTGCCAGCCTAGCCAGCCCAGCAGCACCACGCTGGCCAGATGACCGAGCAGCTCAGTGGGCGAAGTTTGAACGGCGCTAAACCACAGCACTAGGCCGTAAAAGGCCCCCACCCCGCTCAAAAAAAAGTCGTTGCGGCGATGCACCTCAGGAAAAAAGAAGGCGGCCCCGTACAGCGAGAGGCTGCCCAACCAAACCGCGATCGCCAGAACCTGAACCCCCATGCCGCCCACCGTGCCTGCTACCTGAACACCACTACTCTATCGCGGCTTGCTCGACCAGGTGCGATAGGACAGCCTCTCTGAAGCGAAAAATCCCTACGCTCCCTAAGCCAAAAGATGTCAGGAGTTGCGAGCCCACCTACCCACCTACTTCACCCACCCACTCACTCTTCCTTACCCTGCCTTAGGCCGCTCCAGCTTTCTTGGAAAACAGCACCAATACGGTCTTAAGAATTAGCTGAATATCGTAGGCCAGGCTCCAGTTCTTCTGGTAATCGAGATCCATGCGAATCACGTCTTCAAACTTTTTCACTGTGGAGCGCCCGTTGACCTGCCATTCACCGGTCATGCCCGGCTTCACGTCGAGGCGCTGCCATTCGGGCACCTTGTACTGCTCAATCTCATCGGGGGTGGGGGGCCGGGTGCCCACCAAGCTCATGTCGCCCCGCAGTACGTTCCAAAACTGGGGCAGTTCGTCCAGGCTGGTGCGGCGCAAAAAGCGGCCCACCTTGGTAATGCGGGGGTCGTTTTCGTTTTTGAACAGCGGCCCTTCCACTTCGTTTTTAACCTGGGCCTTAAGCGCTTCGGCATCGGTCACCATGGAGCGGAACTTCCAGATGTGGAAGCGCTTGCCCATCCAGGAACACCGCACCTGCTTAAAGAAAATCGGGCCGCCGTCTTCGAGCTTGATAGCGATCACAATGGGCACCGACAGCACGGCGGTTAGCACCAAGCCCACCAGCGCGCCGACAATATCCAGCAGGCGCTTGCCCTTGGAGGCTACTGAGGGATGGGTGGTCAACGCTACAAAGCGCATCTCGGGTTTGAGGGCAGGGCTTTCGGGCTCACCGACGATCGGTTCAAAGGTGAATAGCTGCTCTAGGTCAGTCAGGGCCAGCACCATGCGTACCTGCTCTTGCACCCCCCGCAGCACCATGACAATGCCCTTGGTGTGGCAGGTGCGGTAGCAGATCACCAGGGCTCCTAGGCCGCTGCTGTCGATGAATTGGGTCTGACTCAGATCAATGATGATGGTTTCGGGGGCTGGCTGACTCAGGCAATGGCGTTTAACCTGTTGTTCAAACTCGACCGCCTCAACAACGGTTAAGGTGGTCGGCACGCTAACGACTCGGGCGGTTTCTATCGCCTCACTGGAGGGCTGCTCTGCGACCACTTGTGGATCCTGATCTGGGGCAATGGATGAGGTCATACCGGCATCCCTGGTAATGGTTAGTAGCAATAGGTACTGTCAAGGTTCTCTCGACAATGTCCAAACTATAGGAGGCGCGGTCTGGGGTTGCCTGGACCACGCCTCCATCTTCAACGAGTCTTAACGAGTCGTTGATGAGTTGATTAGGAGCACCTGCGTATTCCTACCCTTGACGGGCACCGATCGCCACGGTTCCAGATCTCACTAACTTACCAACAACTGCCGCAGCACGTAGGGCAAAATGCCACCATGGCGGAAGTACTCTACTTCGTCGAGGGTGTCGATGCGGCACAGCAGCGGCACGGTGGTGCTGCCGTTGTCACCTCGGTGAATCACCAGGTTGACAGTCATGCCGGGCTGAATGCCGCCGCTCAGCCCGGTGAGGTCAAAGGTTTCGCTGCCGTCGAGGTGCAGCACGCCCCGATGCAATCCGTCCTTGAACTGCAAGGGCAGTACCCCCATGCCCACCAGGTTAGAGCGGTGGATGCGCTCAAAGCTCTCGGCTACCACGGCCTTAACCCCCAGCAGTCGGGTGCCCTTGGCCGCCCAGTCACGGGATGACCCGGTACCGTACTCTTTGCCTGCGATTACCACTAGCGGGGTGCCGCTGGCCTGGTACTTCATGGCGGCATCATAAATGGACAGGTCGGTGCCGTCGGGCATGTATTTGGTCACGCCGCCAGAAGAACCAGGCATCATCTCATTCTTGAGGCGAATGTTGGCAAAGGTGCCGCGCATCATCACCTCGTGGTTGCCCCGGCGCGACCCGTAGGAGTTGAAGTCGGCAGCGGTGACGTGGTTGCCCATTAGATAGCTACCCGCTGGGCTATCGGTTTTGATGGCTCCGGCGGGGGAAATGTGATCGGTGGTGATGCTGTCGCCCAGAATGGCCAGGGGGCGAGCGCCGATGATGTCGGCAAAGGCCTGACCGTTGACGCTGGGGGCCATATCGGTGAAGTAGGGCGGGTTTTGCACGTAGGTGCTGTCGCCGCTCCAGGTGTAGGTCTGGCTCTCGGGGGTGGCGATCTGCTGCCAGTCGGCGGTGCCGGTGAACACGTTGCTGTAGCGGCTGCGGAACATGTCGGGGGTGAGGGCAGCGGTCATCACCTCGAAGATTTCGGCGCTGGTGGGCCAGATGTCTTTGAGGTAGACGGGGCGACCTTCAGCGTCTTGGCCGATGGGGTCGGTTTTGAGGTCGATCGCCAGGTTGCCTGCGATCGCATAGGCTACCACCAAGGGCGGCGAGGCCAGGTAGTTCGCTTTAGTGTGAGGGCTCACCCGCCCCTCAAAGTTGCGGTTGCCCGACAGCACTGCGCCCACCACCAGGTCGTGCTGCTCGATGGCGCTGGCAATGGGGCCAGACAGGGGGCCAGAGTTGCCGATGCAGGTGGTGCAGCCGTAGCCCACCAGGTTAAAGCCCAGGGCATCCAGATCTGCTTGAAGGTTGGCTTTTTCGAGGTAGTCGCTCACCACCTGGCTACCGGGGGCCAGGGAGGTTTTTACCCAGGGTTTGACGGTCAGGCCCTTTTCTCTGGCTTTGCGGGCCACCAGACCGGCCCCAATCATCACTGAGGGGTTGGAGGTGTTGGTGCAGCTGGTGATGGCGGCGATCACCACGTCGCCGTCGGTGAGGCTGTAGTCGGTACCCGCTACAGGGACGGACTGCTTCTCGGCGTAGGGCTTGCCGCTAAAGCCGGGGAAATCACTTTCCTTGAACTGCTGAGCCAGGGCGGCCAGAGTGACGCGGTCCTGGGGCCGCTTTGGCCCCGCCAGGGAGGGTTCTACCGTGGCCAAATCCAGCGATAGGGAGTCGGTGAAGACGGGGTCGGGGGCGGCAGCCTCGCGCCAGAGCCCCTGGGCTTTAGCGTAGGCTTCGACTAGGGCGACGCGATCGGGGTCGCGGCCTGAGAACTCCAGGTAGCGGATGGTTTCGCCGTCAATGGGGAAGAAGCCGCAGGTAGCTCCGTACTCGGGGGCCATATTGGCAATAGTGGCGCGATCGGCCAGGGTGAGGTGGTCGAGGCCGTCGCCATAAAATTCGACAAACTTGCCGACCACGCCCTTGGCCCGCAGCATTTGCACCACGGTGAGCACCAGGTCGGTGGCGGTGGCCCCCTCGGGCAGCGACCCGGTGAGCTTAAAGCCGACGACTTCGGGAATCAGCATTGAGATTGGCTGGCCCAGCATCGCCGCCTCGGCCTCAATACCGCCCACGCCCCAGCCCAGCACCGCTAGGCCGTTGATCATCGTGGTGTGGCTGTCGGTACCCACCAGGGTGTCGGGGTAGGCGACGGTTTCGCCGTTTTCGGCTTTAGTCCACACCACCTGGGCCAGATACTCCAGGTTGACCTGGTGGCAGATGCCCGTACCCGGTGGCACCACGCGGAAGTTGTCGAAGGCGCTCTGGCCCCAGCGCAAAAAGGCGTAGCGCTCAAAGTTACGCTGAAATTCTTTCTCGACGTTTTCGCCAAAGGCATCAGCGCTGCCGAAGGAATCCACCATCACCGAGTGATCGATCACCAGATCGACCGGGGAGAGGGGATTGATTTTGTCGGGGTCGCCCCCCAGGTTGACCATGGCGTCGCGCATGGCAGCCAGATCGACCACGGCGGGCACGCCGGTAAAGTCTTGCATCAGCACGCGAGCCGGACGGTAGGCGATCTCGCGATTGGAGGTTTTGTCTTGCAGCCAGTCGGCGAGGGCCTGCACGTCTGTTGCCGTGACCGATCGCCCGTCTTCGTGGCGCAGCAGATTTTCGAGCAGCACCTTGAGGCTAAAGGGCAGGCGGCTGATGTCGCCCAGGGTGGCTGCCGCAGCGGGCAGGCTGTAGATGGTGTAGGTGGTGTCGCCTACGGTGAGGTGGGTCTTGGCGTCGAAACTATTCACAGGGCTGTTCACAGGGCTGGGGCTCTCCGATCGCGACGGGGATCTATCTACCTCAATCATAGATAGCGTTGCGATTTTATTACATTCGCCGTACCGCTGTGCTGTAAGCTGTGTAGCCAATCATTCCCTAAGCCTGAGATTGCCTGGGAATTGCCCAGGGCTTAGCGGCTGGGGCCTTTAGAAAATAGGCCGCCAAACAGCGATCGCCTCGGGCTATCTGACGGTGGGCGGGCGGGCGGCTTTGGC
>QBLT01000180.1 GCA_003249105.1 Leptolyngbya sp.
GAGCTGGGGGAGTTCGGCGGTGGGCACCAGGCCCAGGTGGCGATCGGGAAGGGCGATCGCATCCTGCCGACGCAGTACCCCAAGAATTGGGACATCCAGGCTGGATAGGGCATCGGTGAGGAGTTCGAGGTGGCGATCGCTGCCCACCCGATTTAGCACCACCCCGGCCAGCTTCACCCGCGGGTCGAGACTGCGATAGCCATGGAGAATCGCCAGCACCGATCGCGACAGCCGACTGCAATCGACCACTAGCAGCACCGGCAGGTTTAGTAGACGGGCAATGTGGGCGGTGCTGGCCACATCCGACAACCCTGAGGCCCCGTCAAATAGGCCCATCACCCCTTCGACCAGAGCAAAGTCGGCCCCCTGACAGCGGTGGGCAAAGCAGTGCTGCACGTAGGTTTCTGAGGTCAGAATCGGGTCGAGGTTGTAGCAGGGTCGCCCTGTAGCCTGCTGGTGAAACATCGGGTCGATGTAGTCTGGCCCCACCTTGAACGACTGCACACGGGGCGATTTTTGCGCCAGGGCCGCCAGCAACGCCAGGGTGACGGTGGTCTTACCCACACCGCTGCGCTCGCCCGCAATTACCAACCCGCCGGGGCTAGCCGCTGTGCTCAAAACCTTGCCCTCATGGTTTGCTTCCTACTGTTAAATCTGTGCAAACCATCTTATCGAGGGACGGGTGCCGACGGTGGCGGTTGGGTAGTCTGGAAATATCTACGGTACGGGATAGCCCAACGCGATGACGACTCCTTCGCTACTGGAGCAGGCCAAGGATGGGGATGCGACGGCGATCGCGGCCCTGCTCACCCATGCCCTCAAATCCAAGCGCATTACCGTGCGGGGCGATCGCCAGAGCTATTGTCTGCGGCTGTGGCTAACGGGGGCGACACCGCCTCCCCAAAGGGCTACCGTAGCCTACGTAAACCGCGCCCTAGGGACATTGCAGCTCCCCGATATTGGCATTGTTGAGATCTCCGGTTCCCAAACCGGAGCCGCCCAACCCGCCTGGACAGAGGAGATTTCGCTGCTGGCGATCGCAGCCAACAACGCTGAGACTTCACCCCCTCAACCCTTTGTCCCCAGTGAACATGGGGATTTTGCCACCCACCCCGTTTCCTCTGCGCCGTCAGATCAAGAAGATCAGGCTACCCCAGCGGCGGTGGCGCGGGCCTACCAGGAGTTGGGGCTGGCCCTGGGGGAGCCCCTGGCCCATGTAGAGGCGGTGTACTTTAAGCGTCGCGCCGAACTTTTGAGACGGGGCGATCGCGCTGCCCTAGAGCCTCTCAAGTGGGCCTTCACTACCCTTAAAAACCACCTCGAACAGAGCGCTGTCATCCCCGGTCAGGCTGCCGATGGCGATCGCAGTCAGGACTCAGCGGCGATCGCCACGGCTAGGCCAGGGCTGGGGCCGGTGGCGCGATCGCAGTCTCGGCAGGCCCAGCCCCAGGCAAATCGCCTCGCCCTAGCCGACGATACAGACATTCTGTCCTTTCAAAATCGCTACAGCAACGGGCTGATCTTTCCAGGGCTGCTGCTGCTGGGCATGCTGATGAACGCCATGCCCATTGTCAACGCGTTGCTTTGGGGAATCAAGATTTGGATTCATGAGTTTGGCCACGCCACCGTCGCCTGGCTGGCGGGGCGGCAGGCGCTACCCTTACCTATCGGCTGGACCAGCTACAATCCCCAGCGATCGGGCTTGGTTTACCTCGCTATTCTGGTGCTGCTGGGTCTGCTCTTTTGGGCCGGACGCCGCGAGCACCAGCGCTGGCCCATGGTGCTGGCCGCAGTGCTAGCCCTGGTGCAGTTTTATATGACCTGGCTGCTGTCCACCGATCGCTTTGACATGCTGATGGCCTTTGGCGGCGTGGGGGGCGAAATTTATCTGGCCGCCCTGCTGATCGTGAGCTTTTACTTCCCCCTGCCCAACTACTTTCGGTGGGATTTTTATCGGTTTCCGGTGGTGCTGGGGGCGGCCTTTTGCTTTTGGGGCCAGGTGTGGCTGTGGCAGCAGGTTCCCAAAGGCAAAGCCTCAATTCCTTTTGGCAGCCTGTGGGGTGAGGCCGAGCACGGCGACATGAACCAGCTGATCGATATTCATGGCTGGATGCCGGGGGACATCATTGCTACCTATGGCGCGATCGCCCACCTCTGTCTGCTGGGGATTTTTGCGGTCTACGGCTACACCCTCTTTCGCCAGCACCGCGAATTCTTTATGGCCCTGGGGCGACAGTGGCTGCCCTAGAGCTGTGGTATCAGTAGATTATGCTGAAGTCCTAAATCTGCCATGAAACTTTCCGATGCCGACGCTGCCCTATTCTTTGAGTTGATGTGGAGTTTGCAAATCTACGTCAACCAGCAGCTCAAGCTGGTGCCTCACATTGAAGACCCGGCGATCTTTGAAACTCGCCCGACTGACGAAAAAATGGCCGTTCGGGAAGCGCTATTTGAAAATCCAGCTCTGATTGACCACTTTGTAGCAGAAAACCCCCAGGGTTTTGAGCCTGAAAAACTTCAGATTGTCGCCTCGTGGCAAAACTTTATTGGCGGCACCTTTTACATCGAGCGGTTCCTCAAAAAATACGCTGTTTTCATCGGCGAAAAAGATGTAGTGTACGGTGTTTTAGGGTTATGGGATAGCTTTGACAACATGATTCACAAAAGCTATCTGCCGCTCATGGTCAAAGCCGTGCTGTTGCCCTTTAATGGCCAAATTGTCTATGATGGGCTGCTGCAAAGTAAAAACATATATTTTGGTGGTGGCGTTAAGCGTGAGCTAAAGCAGATTTATCTGGCCGCCAAAAATGCTGGCCAAATTGTTGAATCCCTCGACCCGGTTCAACGCAAGGCTATGGCCCAGGCTGTGCCCAAATCTAATAAATCCAAGCAAGACTTTGCGCCACTGCTCAACGATTTAGTCAACCAGGCCAAGGTGCTGAGGGGCGGTAACGGGCAACCCCCTCTCAACGGCCCAGTGTATAGCCTGATTAAGGCCAGCCTGGAACTGGGTCAAATTGCTGTTAATGAACCCGACAACGAAGAACACCTGACAAAATCCGTAGACAAGGTTGAGCGAGCTTTTCGTAAGGTCGAGTCTAACCTCTACGGCCCACGAGGCTGGATGCTCTAGCGGTGCCACTCGGTCACGCCGCCGGGTTTGTCGATCAGGGTAATGCCCTCAGCCTGAAGCAGGTCGCGAATGCGATCGCCCTCCGCAAAGTTTTTCGCCGCCCGGGCCTCCCGCCGCTGGGTTAGCAGCGCCTCAATCTCACCATCCGCTAGCCCGCCCTCGCTGGATGCCTCGACCTCAGGCCGAGCTTCTAGCCCCAGCACCTGAGCCAAGCACACTAGGGTTTGCCACTGCTGGCGGAGAACGTCGCTGGCGGTGTCAGCCTCGCCCGTGTGGGTGATCAGGTTGCCCGCTCGGCGCAGGTCTTTGGCCAGGTCAAACAGCACCGCCAGTCCCCCAGCGGTGTTGAAGTCGTCGTCCATTGCAGCTTGAAAGGTTTGTACCGCATCACTCTCTCGGTCAATGCGCATGGCGGCTGGGTCACCAAAGGCGAAGTCCTCAACATCGGCCCAGCCGAGCTTGGCCCCATACTGGTGGCCAAACAGCAGCCCGTCTACAAGGGTGCCCCAGCTGGTTTGGGCCGCGTGGATAGACTCATCGGTGAAATCTACTGGCTTGCGGTAGCTGCCCTGGAGCAAAAACAGCCGCACCGCCATGGGGTCGGGGGCATTGGGCGCATCCAGCAAATCCCGAATAGTGGTGAAGTTGCCGAGGGATTTCGACATCTTCTCGCCGTCCACATTCACCATGCCGTTGTGCATCCAGTAGCGCGACAGGGGATGGCCGGTGGCCGCCTCGGACTGGGCGATCTCATTCTCGTGGTGGGGGAAGACCAGATCGCTGCCGCCCACGTGGATGTCGATGGCGGCCTGTTGGCGTTTGTCCCCTTGGGAGGTGTCGAAGACTTCGCGGATCATCGCCGAGCACTCGATGTGCCAACCGGGTCGCCCCGGCCCCCAGGGGGACTCCCAAAAGGGTTCGCCTTCTTTAGCGCCTTTCCACAGAGCAAAGTCGAAGGGGTCTTGTTTGATCGAGTCTTCGGCGGCCACCCGACCGCTGGCCCCGGCCTGCATGTCGTCGAGCTTGCGGCCCGAGAGCTTGCCATAGCCCTCAAACTTGCGCACTGAGTAATACACATCGCCGTTGGCAGGGTAGGCGTAGCCCTTTTGCTCTAGCTCGCCAATCAGCCGCTGAATGCCGTCGAGGGTTTGGGTGGCGTAGGTGTACTTGTCGGCCTCCATGACGTTGAGGCGAGCGATGTCTTCCAGGTAAGCCGCTGTATAACGCTCGGCCACCGTCTGCATGGTGGAATTCTCTGCCTTGGCGCGGTTGAGAATTTTGTCGTCGATATCGGTAAAGTTTTGCACGTAGTGGACGGCATAGCCTCGCCACAGCAGGTAGCGCCGCACCGTATCCCACGCCACGTAGCAGCGCGCGTGCCCCAGGTGCGAGTAGTCGTACACCGTGACGCCGCAGCAGTAAATCTTCACCCGGCCCGGCTCTAGGGTGTCAAAGGGTTCCTTCTTACGGGTCAGAGTGTTGTAGAGAACAATGCTCATGGCAGGGCAGGGCAACGGCGCAGAATGCCCAGTATACAAATAATATAAAAGGCGCTAACAGAACGATTCAACACTGAAACTGACTTGGACGCAATGCAGTGCTAGGTATCGCAGGTCGCTAGACTAGCTCACCACAAGGCTAAGATCCAAAATGGTCTGCCCTCACCGCAGCACGTCCGCCAGGGTTTTAACCACGGTGCTGCTTTTCCAGTAGCCGCTGTGGGCATCGCCACCCCACAGCAGGGGCAGCCGTCCCCAGGTAATGGGCAAGCCGCGGTGCTCGGTAATTATGTCTCGCACATGCACGTAGAGCTGAGCATTGCCCATCAGCCGAGGCATTAGCCCCTGGAGAGGATAAGCAATGGGGTCGCCGGGGTGCAGGTAATTATACCAAGGCAGGGCTTTCTTGCATTGCTGGTGGTACAAGGTTTGCAGCATTTTCCGCAAATCCTTCGTCAAGTCGTGGGTGCTATCGCCAGTTACCGACAGGAGGCTAAACAGCGCGATCGGCGACCCCAGAGTGTGCACGCTGGAAATAGGTATTCCTCGCCCCGGCTCCTGCCCTAGACCAAACAGGGTATTGCGCAGCTGGGCTACCGTTTGCCGGGTCTGGCGGGTGCTGGTGTCGTTGTCCAAACTGGGGTCATCCCAGCGGGCGGCAAACAGCAGGTCGAAGAGAATAACGCTGCCCAGGCTGTGGGTAACAATGTGGAGGCGATCGCCCAATTGCCCCCCTTGCAGAATTGGCAAAGCGATTTGCTGAAACCGCTGTACCACCTGAGCCCCCACGTGACGGCTGAGGTATAGGGCCGCATCGCCCGCGAACTCAATCACCTCTCTGATTCGAAAGTCGGCCAGCCACAGATTGCGCCACTGGGGAGAGGCTTCCAGCCCCTGACGCAGGCTGGCCTGAGGCTGTACGTTCAAATCCCCCCAAAACACGACGATGGGTTTGATCGTGCGTCCGTTGTTGCCAATGCTTCGCTGCACATTCTGGAGCAGCCCCTGAATAGTGCGGTTAAACTCCTCGGGCTGACGCTGCTTGACGCCGTGGACGAATAAAACATAGTCGGTAGCCATAGACGGTGCTCTCTTGGATTCTCTCTTGGGGGCAAAAAAAGGACGTGGTATAACCCAGGCAAACGCCACTCCTGGGACGTTCAAGGGTTGGGATAACCTCAAGATACTGACTAAGGGAATTTAGGACTTTTCGGTGGAACACGTCCCCAGGCTCAGTTCATTGTCCATCGGCAGAAGACGGCCATTTGTAACTACAGGAGTTGCCACAACATTCCCGATGGTTGTGGGCAAAGGACGAGATACCTATAGGCTGGGGGATTGGTTTGGCTCAAGTCAACCTGTAAACTCAAACATGTAAGATTTGAATCCTTGGGAGCCATGGTTAGTCGATCCAGCCTGTGTCGGATAGTTGTAGCCATGCTGATGGTGCTAACCCTTTGCCTCAGTTGGGTAAGCCCGGCCCAGGCCACCAACTACGATCGCCAAAACCTGAGAAAGACCGACTGGTCTAACCAAGACCTACGAGGCAATGACTACACCCGCGCCGATATGGCCGACGCCAATATGAGCCACGCCAACCTGCGCGGCGTGCGCCTGTTTGACACCACCCTAGCCCGCGCCAATATGGAAGGCTCCGATATGACTGGAGCTACCCTTGATGGAGCCCGATTTGTTCAGGCCAACCTCACCAATGCCATTTTGGAGGGGGCCTACGCCTTTGGCACTGACTTTCGTGAAGCCATTGTCGATGGGGCAGACTTTACCGATGTGTTGCTTGATCCCAAGGTCAATAAAATGCTCTGCGATGTGGCCCAGGGTACCAACCCAGTGACGGGGCGCAATACCCGTGACACGCTTTACTGTCCGTAGGGGCGAATGCATCTAGGCCAGCAGCTCTAAGCGCTTGGCGCACTGGTGGCGTCAGGGCGATTGCTGGGGCTAATGCAGTAGCGATTGCGGCCCGCTAGTTTGGCTTGATATAGAGCGGCATCGGCAGCGGCCAGTAGCTCGCTGGACGAATTCTCGCTGAGGGGTACGCAGCAGGCAATGCCAAAGCTCAAGGTGATGTGGTCAGCTACCGACGAAAATCCGTGGGGCAACCGGGCTTGGGTAAACTGATGCTGAATTCTGGCGGCCACTGACATTGCCCCCACCAGCGTGGTTTTGGGCAATAGCACCACAAATTCTTCTCCGCCGTAGCGAGCTAGCACGTCTCCAGGGCGTTGGATATGGGCCTTCAATAGTTGGGCCACCTGTTGCAGACACCGGTCCCCAGCTGGGTGCCCGTAGTGGTCGTTGTAGGGTTTGAAATAATCCACATCACACATGATCAGGGCCAGAGACGTGGTGGCTCGCTGGGCCTGCGCCCACTCTTGCATGAATACCTGATCGAAATGGCGTCGGTTGGACACTTGAGTGAGGGCATCTATAGTGGCAATCCGATTTAGCTCTCCGTTCGCCTGCTGTAGTTGCTGAGTCAACTCTTGCAGCTGCATTTCGACCCGCATCTGAGCGTCGATGTCTTGAAATGCCCCATAGAGGCGGGTGCAGGTACCGCCGACAAACTCCGCCTGCCCCAGCGATCGCACCCAGCGCAGATTTCCCTTAGCGGTCACTAGCTGTAGCTTCTCATCCCAGGGCTGCCCGGTGAGGCGCGCGCGCGCGATAGCCGCCGCCATGCGCTGGCGGTTGACGCCCGCAGGGTAGAAACTGAGAGCTGTCGCTAAAGTTAGCTCAAAATCGGTGCCAACTTCATGGATCTCTCGGGTGATTGGGGTCCAGTGCACCAGGTCCTGCTGCAAATCGACTTCCCAGCCGCCAACGCGGGCAACGCTGTTGGTCTGCTCTAAAAAGACCTTGGTGCGCTGAAGCTCTTCTTCCATGTGCTTACGCTGAGTAATGTCGCGCCCCTCCGGGATCAGCAGCACCACCTGGCCCTGGTCATCTAAAACCGGTCGCAGGGAAAAGTCGATGGTCATCACCTGCTGGTTGGCCCCCTGCACGGCCACCTCATAGCGCACAAACTCTCCTCGGCCAGCGGCGGCGATCGCCTGCTTGAGCTGGACCTGGGTTTCTAGAGAAAAATTCCACCAGCCTGTTTCCCACAGGGGGCGACCGACTACATCTTCTCGCTCAACCCCGCCAAAAGCCAAAGCAGTCTGGTTTGCCTCTAGCAAAATGCCCCCTGGCGTCAGCAGGCCAATAAACTGATACATCTGGTCAAAGATGGCCTGAAAGCGCTGCTGACTCTCCCGCAACGCCCTCTCCGCCGTCACCCGGCTAGAGACATCCCGCACCATCACCAGCACTTCGTCCCTATTTAGGGGCACAATTCGTGCCTCTTCGTAGTAGGCCTGACCATTTACAGTAATGGCGTATTCGTGGATCTGGCGCTCCCCGGTGTCAAGGGCTTGACAGATAAAATGCAGCCGCTGATCGGCTAGCGCTTGAGGCAGCATTTCATAGATTGACTGCGGGCTCTGGGTGTCAACATCGTCGTAGAGGGTGATCTCGCCGCCAGAGATAAATTCGTAGCGCAGACCCCGGCGATCAATGCGCATCAGCAGATCGGGAATTGCTGACAACATGGCCTGTTTGGTGGCTTCACTCTCTTGCAGGGCCAACTCAGTCTGCTTGCGCTCGGTGATGTCTTGCATATAGCCCAAAAACTGGGCTACAGTGCCATCGGCAGCATAGATCACCCGCGTAAAGTCATCGATCCAGCGATACTCGCCGTTGGCATGGCGCAGCCGATAGGTTTGGGCATAGCACGGGGTTTGGGCCGCCGTAGCGGTGGCTACCTCTGCGGTTATCCGTTCCACATCCTCGGGATGAATGAGGGAAGCAAAGGCCACATGCCCCTCTACCAGTGCCCTTGGTTCATAGCCCAGTTGGGCCTGGACATTTGGGGAAATATACTCCACTGGCCAATCAGCTGTAGTTCCCCAGCGGATGACCATCGTTGGACCACCGATGAACAGACTGCGCTCTTCTTTGAGAGCTTGCTCAATCTGTTTGCGATCGCTGATATCCTGCACAATTGCAATGTCTGAAATCGCCTGCCCATCGGCATCGCGGAGAATAGACAGCACCAGATTAGTCCACCGGATGCTGCCGTCTTTGTGGAAGTAGCGCTTTTCTAATGTGACCGATGAAGCCTGCCCGGCATAGAGTTTGGCCAGGGCGGCTTCTGTCTCTTGCCGCTCATCGGGATGGGCAATGTCTTGATAGCGCAGCTGCAATAGTTCTGCCTCGCTGTAGCCCAGCATGTCGCAGTAGGCCTGGTTGGCCTGCAAAAAATGACCGTCTAGGGCCGCTTGGTTAATGCCCAGGGCGGCCTGCTGAAAGATGGCCCGCAGTCGGCTTTCGCTCAGGCGCAGCGCTTCTTCAAGCTGCTTTTGTGCGGTAATGTCGGTGGCCACTCCATCTAGGCGAATTGGATTGCCTTGGGAGTCATAGATCACCCGAGAGCGATCGCGCACCCAGCGCAGCTCTCCATCGGCTCGGGTAATGCGGTACTCCAGATCAAACCGTTCGCGATCGCGGAGTTGCCCTAAAAATTGCTCAATTTTGGGCTGGTCGGCGGCATGAATTAGACTGCGCCACAGACCAGGGGCCGTGAGAAAAGCCTCCTTAGAATAGCCATAGAGGGTTTCTACCGCAGAATTGACGTAGCGAGTCGCCATCGTTTGTAAATCAAGGGACCAAACCACGCCGTCAATATTGCTCAGAATGCCGTCCAGCAGAGAGTGCTCGTGGTCGAGTCGGGTCTGAACGCCCCGTAACTCCTCAGTGCGTTCTTTGACCTGCTGGGCCAGCACCTGATTGAGCTGCTCCCTCAGAGCCTCAGCCTGTTTGCGCTCGGTTATATCTCGCAAAATAGACAGGTGAAGATGGGGAGAGATGTTGGCCGTAGCCGCATGCTCTACAATGCGTTCTTCCCCATTCCCCCCCCTTAGGGTAATTTCTTCCTGCATCTGGCCCTGCGCCAAAAACGCCTGCCACTGCTGAGACAGGTTTACACCAGGGGGCAGAACACAAAAATCGGCAATGGTGCGGCCAATGATCTGGTCTCGACCACAGTTCAGCAGCTTGCAGGCGGCAGGATTGGCGTCAACATACTGGCCCTGATCGTTGACAACAAGCATGGCGTCTAAGGCCATATTGAAGAGGTTATGACCTTGAGAGTCTAAGCCCACCCCCCCTTCCCCTCGGCCAGGCTGAGGC
>QBLT01000181.1 GCA_003249105.1 Leptolyngbya sp.
CCCCCACTTCCCCACTCCCCGTCCGCTATGCTGGTGTCGGTGTTCCGGGTCTAGACGCATACCGATGGCAATAAACCCGATGAGTTGGCTAGGCCGTCTGGTCTGGGGAATGGTGCTAGCGCTGGCGCTGCACGGGGTTATAGCCGGACCAGGCTTGGCCCAGGCTGTAGACACCGAGCCGGTGTTTCTAGGCGGCCTTTTCCTCTTCGAAGTCCCCGCTGCTGGAGACCTTACTGCCGTTGAGCGGGCGCTGGCCATTGAGATCAACCTGGAATCGCTGATCGAAGACGCTGATCCGGTGCCGGTGCGCACCGAAACCCGCAGCACTGGGGAAACCGGGGGAAGTAACCCGGTGATTTTAGCGGGCGATCGCTACATCATGACGGTCACCAGTGCCGATGTTGCCGTGGGCGGAGCCAGTACGCCCCAGGCCCAGGCCGATCGCTGGGCAGATGCCCTAGCCGCCGCCCTCAGCCAGGCCCGCGCCGAACGCCAATCGGGTTTTTTGACCCAGGCGCTGATCAAGGCCCTGGCCGCCCTAGCCGCCGCCCTGGTGCTGCACCTGCTGACGGGATGGCTGTGGCACCGCTGGCTCAAGCCGCTGCTGGAGCGGCTTTCCTTTTGGCCCACTGACTCAGACCACCACAGCACAGGGTTGAAGCTGCTGTTTCGGCTGACGCTGGTGCTGGTGCGCGGGGTGGTGTGGTTTACGGCGGTGGGCTACATTGCCAAGCTGTTTCCCCTGACGCGGCGGGTGAGCTACCGAGTGTCGAGCAGTTTGCAGGAGGGTCTGTTTGACCGCAGCCTGCTGCTGGGCAGCCGCTCTTACTCACTGTTTGATTTGCTGATGGTCATGGCCACCCTGCTGGCCCTGGTGGTGATCGCCAGCACCGTGACCAACCTGATGCGATCGCGCGTATTGCAGGTCACCGGCATTAGTCTCGCTGCCCAAGAAGCGATCTCGGTGCTCTCAAAATACACCCTGATTTTGCTGGGCACCGTGGTCGTGCTTCAGCTCTGGGGCATCGACCTTAGCTCCATCGCGCTGATCGCCAGCGGTCTTGGTATTGGGGTGGGCCTGGGCCTGCAGGGGCTAGTCAAAGACTTTGTCAGCGGCCTGGTGCTGGTGTTTGAGCGCCCGGTGCAGGTGGGTGACTTCGTTGACTTTGGCGAGGTCAAAGGCACCGTAGCTCGCATCGGCTCGCGCAGCACCGAGATTCGCACCCTTGACCATGTCTCGATCATCGTGCCCAACTCCCGCTTTCTGGACTCAGAGGTAATCAACTGGAGCCACGGCAACCCCGTATCGCGCATTCGCCTGCCGGTGGGGGTGTCTTACAGCGCCGACCCCCAGCGGGTCAAAGTGGCCCTACTCGAAGCCTGTCAAAAAAATCAGGAAATTTTGATTGCCCCCGCCCCCCAGGTATTTTTTCTGGGCTTTGGCGACAGCTCCCTCAATTTTGAGCTACTGGTGTGGATTGCCCAGCCCAGTCGCCAGCTGGTGATCAAAAGTGATTTGTACTTTGTGATTGAGGCCAGCCTGCGCCACCACAACATTGAGGTGCCGTTTCCCCAGCGCGATCTGCACATTCGTTCGGGGTATTTGCCCATATCCCCTACATCAGAGGCACAGCAGCCTCTAGATCAGGCGGCCCATGAATCAACTAATGGGTCAGAAGAGGCCTAGCAGCACCGTTAGTTTCTGCGGCCCCACTGGTCAGACTGAGGCGAGTCGTTTTCCCCGGTCGTCGTGATGGAGACCTAATGCGGAATGCTGGCTAGCGATTCTTCTGGGCGTAGGGAAAGCGCTGGGCTGTTCCCCCAGAAATGCCCTCTCTTTAAGCGGGAACAGTTGAATGTAGACCTGATATGACAGGGCGAACCGCGGCGCTTTAGAGGACAGCAAAAAAAACGAGCGCTTTAGGGAAAGTTAGCTAAAATTACAGCCGTATTTGCAGAGAAACCGGGGTTCTATACCCACACGTTCCCGAATTGGTCGCCTAACGGGTTTCTCGAGTGAGGAGTATAGGGAGCTAATTTCCATGAAACCAGTCTGGCCCAATGTCCCCCTTAGCCGCTGGTCGAAGCGGCTGTTTAAGTCGCTTGCGCTGTTTGTGACCTCGGTTTGGCTGGTCACTGGCCTGTCGGTGCCAGGGTATGGTGCGGCTCAGCCCACAGTGCTGACGCCCAACGCTGCTGCCGAGGTTGGATTGGAAGGGTTGTTGGCCCAGGAACCCAACACCGCGGGCAACGCCACCCTCTACTTTGAAACCGCTACCTTTACCATTAGCGTCTTTCCCAGGAATTCTCAAACCCTGCGGATGAATGTCTACAACAAAGAAACTCGGCAGTCTGAACAACTCAATGCTCCCGTTACCCGCCGCGACGGAATTATCAGCAGCGACTGGATAAGCTATGACAGCTTTGGCTCGCGTACAGGCCGCAGCGTCGTTTACCGGGCTAGTGGCAACCTACGTAACAACCAGGCCCGCCTCGAAATCGTTGAGGTCTCCACCAGTTCCATATTGCTTAGCCAAAACAGCACCAGCGTTCGAGACTTTTTCCTTCCCGGAGCCAACCCTGGCCCTAACCCTAACCCTGGACAGGGCGACCTGCTCAACCGCACGTTTGTGGGCTTTGATACCCAAAATCACTCGGTTCGGGTGTTTAACGACAGCGGTGTGACCAAGATGAATGTTTACAACAGAGTCACTAATCAGCCGCTGGTCAATGGTCTGACTGCCACCGCAGAAGCCACGGATATTGCCCCCTACCGATGCTGGGTCAACTACTTTGGCGGTCAAAGTTTTGGCGGTACTGCGGCCCGCTACTTCGTTCGAGTCAGTGGTGATGGACAGGCACGGCTGGAGGTGATTGCCCCCAACGGTGGGGTGCTACTGTCAGAACCTAGAGTCAACTCTGCGCCTCTGGTGACTAATATTCCCCAGGCCGATCGCCCCGCTTGTTTTGGCAGCGGTGCCACCGTGCCCGATGGGGCTGGCCTAGCGCCTTTTGTGGCTGCCGTCTTTGGTGGTGACAATGAACTCCAGCGGGTGCGTCAGGCGCTACCCAGTGGCAGCAGCCAGGGTGTAGGTGGTTTAACCTGCGTAATCAACCCTCGTATTGAGAATGCGCCCCAGGGTCGATTTATCAATGCGGCGGAGTGCACCGATCGCAACGATGCCAGTGCTGTAGTTAGCTTCCTGCGAGGTCGCGGCCTCAACTCTCGCTTGGTCTACCGCAACTTTAGGTATCGCTAGAGTCGAGTAGTCGGGTTTTTTGGCCAGAAATCTGAAACCTTGCAAAAAAGGGGGAGACAACACTGTCTCCCCCTTTTTTGTCACGGTCTTTAAGGAGCCAGGCGGGCTTTTTTGAGGCGGTTCTCTTCGTACCAGGCGGCGATCGCCGGTACCCAAGCAGCAAAGTGGGGCCAAATTTCTTCGCACATCTTCTGCGCTTCGAGCTGGGCGTCGGCCTTCCAGCGCAGATCGAGCAGGTGCATCACCGATCGCACATTGGCCGACATCACCCAGTGCTGACGAATGTCGAAGGGAATCAGCCCCCGAGCGTGCTCTTCGGCAAAGCCCTGGTCGATGCGGATTTTGTAGCGGCGACTGGCTTCTAGGCACCAGTCGAGATCTTGCTGGCGCGCTTCGGCGGTGTATTCGTACTTCTTACCCTGGCGATCGCTGTAGAAGCCCAAAGGCCGTAGATAAAAGACTTCTTCGACCTCGCGCTTGCCATCGACTACATCCAAAATGCGCTGACCGGTGTAACGGAAGGAGTTGTGGACAACAACGCCATTGGCTACAAAGTTATGCCACGGGCCCTCAACCTCCAGATCGTAGGTAGTTTGCATACCCAGATATTCGACCGAAACCACCTGAACAGGATGAGCTTTAAGTTTTCGCCCTGTAGGCGTTGGCTTAGAGGCCCAGAGTTTGGGTTCTAAGATGGGCTGAAAGTTTGTTGCGAACTCCACCTCTAAATGGTTCTGGTGTAGGTGCTCATGGCAGGGCTGACAGAGAGAAATGAGGTTATTAAACTCGTAGGCTAGCGACTCATCGGCAAAGACCGGTACCAGGTGGTGAGCATGGAAGTTGCCGCCAGACTCACCGCAACTTTGGCAGATGTAATTGAACTTAGCATGCACCTGGGGAGCGATCTGGCGTGTCCAGGCTCCAATCAGCTCTCGCTCGCTGGAGGTGCCGCCCTTCCAAAAATTAGAGTCAGGCCCCCGTTTTGTGAAGGTCTTGGCGTTCATGCGGCGCTGTTGGAGGCTTGCTTCTGACAGCGCCAGCGTGTAGCCCTTGACGCCCTTATTCCAAGGATTTTCAGTACCAGGCGATCGCTTGTTGAGCGTTAAACCATGGGCGTACACCCACTTTTTAACCGACTCAATAGAGCATCCTGCCAGGGCCGCGATGTCATCCACATACAGTCCTTCGGCAAGCTGAGCCTGGAGCCATGCTTTGTCGCGATATAGGCCATTGCCTGCAACAGTCTTAAGCCCGCGCCGCCGTCCTGAGGGCAACTTGAGCTGAAATCGTTTGGCCCAGTGGCGAATAACCTCAACAGAACACCCACACTGATCAGCAATTTGTTGTGCCGTTAAACCCTGGTTGACTTGGGCTTTTAACCAAGATTCCTGACTGTAGAGCGCATCGGGCCGCACAACGCCGTTGATCATCAATTCACAAGTTTTAGTAACGGCCAGCACTCGATGGTCAGCATCAGAAACTAATCCTAGAGCATCTCCCATGCGCTGCCATCCCTGAGAGGTGTAGAGGCGATGGTTGGTTGTGCAGTCGAGGGTTTTGCCATCGGCCAGAGTGAGGCGATAGACCGGCTGCAAGCCGCTACACATGACATCTTGAATGTGACCGACTTCAAAAATACCTGTTTCTTCATTGAGAACTCGCAGACGCATTTTTTTGAGGCGGGTTTTGCAGTCGCGGCGATAGGTGCCGGGGGGTTCACCGTTGCGTCCACGAATTTTGCGCTCTCGGCTAGCCTTTTCCCCGTTAGTCCACAAATCGTATAGCTCAGCGATTTTGGTTTTTCTGAGGCCACCGGAGGCGTGAACAAAGGTTACCTCAGTATCACCCGCTAGGCACTGAACATCGAAGCTGACCCCGACCCGATGAGTGCGGATCTGCTGCATGGTGCTGTGGGGAAACCAGCCGACGTTAAACACGATCTGCGGGTGCTCTAGCGGGCCGTAGTGCCCGCGTCCGCCTTTGAGCAGGCTGGTGACTAAGATTTCGCCGCAGCGCTCTTCGCTGGGCCATTGCGCGCGATCGTGCGCCACAAAGCCCTCGGCGTAGTCTTGGTGCATGGCGGCGTACATGGTCTGTTGAGGGTTTGGGGTCTGGGAAATGACCTCAACGGTGAAGCGATCCATAGCGCAGATTTCTAGGGTTTAAACGTCTAAGTATTCCACGTATTCGACAGCGCGCCGTCCCTTGGGAGCGGGTTCAGACGCACGAGTCGGTGTGATGGTAGATGCCTCTGGCGTTTTTTCTAATGCGCTGCTTGAACGCTGCTCCAGGCCAACTTGTTCTGGTGATGCTTCTAAATGCCCCAGTTTTGGAGGTTTGGAGGAATCTGAAATGCCTGGTGCTGCAACCAATTGAGTTTCGAATTCTGGCTGTTTCAGCTCAGCAACGTTGGATGCGGAGTCTACAACAAAGGCCACTGCGGAGCTTGGTGGCAGCGGCTTGGCCGATCGCAGCAAGGTCAAACCCTCTTCTAGGGCCGATCGCACGATCGCATCGCTCTCTTGCCCCAGCCGAATCGCGAAGCAGTCGAGCAGGTGCGATCGCACCGACATTCCCGCCAGATACTCGTCATCGGCCTGGGCCAGGCGCACCAGCCGCCGCACCGCCACCAGCCGCTTCAGCGGGTCGGGGTGGCTCAGCAGACCCAAATTATGCTCTACCTGGGCCACCGGGGCCGCATCCCACAGGTCATCGCTGCGGTCTGCTGAACGGGACGATCGCAGCAGTGCCCCCACCGCAAACAGCGCCAGCGCCCCCTGCCCAGTGAGCAGCAGCGCCATCAGCAGCGAGTGGGTGCTGTGCCACAGAGCGGTAAAGGTATAGGTGCTGACCCCTGTGACCAAACCCAACATCAGCGCCTGCTGCTGTGGGGTAGCGGGCAGCGGCAAGCCCTGCTGAAGCCGCTGCATTAACCCCTTGCGCTGGCGCGGAGAGAGCTGCAAGATCTGCTGATAGGCCACTAGCCCGATCCCCGCCGAGATTACCAAAGCACCGTTGATCAGGCCTAGGGTTAAACTGCCCACACCCAATCCCCACAGTTGGGGATGCTTGGGGCGCGGCAGCGATGACCACCACCCCTGCCTTAAAAGCGCCGGTTTGGGGCGCGGCGACGGCGACGGTGAAACATCCAGAGCAGGGCGAGAGATAACGGGAGAAACCACAGGAAATTGTTGCTAGTAGGCGCGATTGGTCAAGGCTTAGCATAGCCCGCCCCCCTATCTTAGGCCCGTTTTCGCAGGAAAACTAAAAGCTCCAGCCTCCGCCTCCCCACCTACACCCTACTCCCTCACCTCCCTCACCTCCCTCACCTCCCTCACCCATTCACTCCCCTAAGCCACACAAATCCCATACTGCGGCAGCAAATCGTGAATCACATACAGATGGTGGGCTCGCAGGGCATCGTGGAAGAGCTTCCAATTGCTGGTTAAAAACTGCGGCGAGTAGGGCAGGCGAACATCTTTGCGATCGCTCTCCCCAACCACCCCTAGCGATCGATGTTTCCAAGACCCGTAGCCGTGGGCAATGTAGCTGACTTCGGCGGGGCCAAAGCTAAAGCTGCCCTGGGCAATATGGGCCATCCACTGCTGATGACGGCTGTCGCCTTCGCCATAGGTGGTTTCAAACAGTGCCGCAATTCTTGCTCTGTCAGCCTCGGGTAAGCCAGGGGCGGAGGCATTGGGGTCGCCCACCAAATACCGCTGCATGGCTTTGCACATTTCATCGGCGGCTTCTAAATAGTCCTTGGGGTTATTGCGGCTAATTTTTTCGCCCCGACCGTTGGTGTAGCCCCAGCGCAGGTAGGGCTTGTCGGGGTTGCTGAGCACCGTGCCGTGGCCCAGGGGCAGCGCCCCGCCGATAAAAAAGCCCTTGAGTCGATTCATTAGGCTTTGGTCGGGTCTGTTGTCGCCATCGACTAGGTCGCGGGCGCTATTGATTTCGTGGCTGACGCCAGCAAAGCCCTGGTGCGCCCAGGTGTCGGCAAACACGTGCATGGTAATGCCCAGGCGGTGCAGACCATAGCTGCGGTAGCGCTGCTCAATGCATTCGCGCACCATGCCCTGGGCGACGGGGCTATTGGGTCGGCAGATCAGCTTTTCGATGAAGGTGCCCGGTGGGTCTTGGCCAGCGGGCAGACCGCCGTTGCCCGGCAAAAAGTGAAAGGGAATCCACACTTTGTAGTTGGCCAGCTCTTTGAAGTTGCGGTAGTCGAGCATTTTGTGGGCCGAGCTGATGCGATCGAACATCGCACCGTTGTCGAAGCGAATTAGCCCTGCCTGGGTGGAGTCATCGACGTACTGAGCGCTGTGGGCCACAATGTCGGCTTCTAAATGCTCAAACCCGGCCAACCGGGCGCATACGTAGGTAACCCCGTGGTGAAAATCAATTTGCATAACCCTGTATGGCAAGCGGCGATCGAAGGGCAATAGACCCCAAAACTAGGGTATGGGTTAGTGTGCCCTGCCAGCGTTAAGCATTGTGACCGGGGGCTAGGATTTCAGGTTGAGGGTGCAGGGGGTGAAAGTTGAGGTTGGGCTTGCGCCCTTAACCCTGCATTCCCCGTCGCTAGTCGGCTTGGGGCGCAGCGCTGGTGGATTGCGATCGCGCAAACGATCGGTGAATCGCATTGAGCACCGGGTCAATATCGTTGGTGGTGTCGCCGTAGTAGCTGGTAATGGTGGCGGTGGCGGTGGGGTAGCCCACGTAGGTGATGAAGGCGTTGGGCAATGCCTCAGGAATGCCGCTAATCCATAGGCGCACGGCGGTGACTCCGTCGATGGTGACGGCATCGTAGCGGGTGACGGTGTAGCCATTGGCGCGCAGCGACTCTAGCGACTCGCCCACGACTTCGCGCGGGGGAGCCTCCCGCCAGGTGACCTCGGTGCGCATGGCGGGTAGGCTGCCGCTAGCCCCAGCGCTATCGGCGACCAGCTGGGGAGCCTCGGTTTGCTCACTCACCTGCCACCCGGTCGGAAACGCAATGGAGAATAAATCGGCGTAGGTGGTCGTTTCTAACACCGGGGCCGCCTCAGCCGCCGGAGCGCTCTCGGCCGCTACAAGATCGGGCACCTGCGCCAGAGCTGGGGACAGCCCCACCGTCAGGGCCGTTGCTGCGAGGATTAATCCCCAGGGTTTAAGGTGTTGCATCACGACTCTCCTTTGCACTGACTCAACCACTGCTGTTTAGTATGGCCTATGGATAGCGTAGGGCAACTGCCCCGAGGGACGGTCTTTAAGCATCGTTTTGTCGATGGGAATTCTAACCTCGGCTCAGGTGTGCATCGAGCATTCGCTCAGCCGCTAACGGTTTAACCCGCTCGCCTGCCAACGCTACACTAACCTCTTAGCCCCCACCGCCACCGCCCATGCCTCCGGCCCCCGACTCTGACCCCAAACCTGGCCATCTCTACGTGGTGGGCACGCCGTTGGGCAACCTCGAAGATATGACCTTTCGAGCGGTGCGAATGTTGCAGTCGGTCGATCTAATCGCCGCCGAAGACACCCGCCACACGGGCAAGCTGTTGGCGCACTTTCAGATCACTACACCGCAGATTAGCTACCACGAGCACAACCGCCACAGCCGCATTGGCGAGGTGTTGCACCACCTGCAAGCTCGGCAGCACGCCGTCGCCCTGGTATCAGATGCCGGGATGCCGGGCATTTCTGACCCTGGCTATGAACTGATTGCGGCCTGCGTGGAGGCTGAGATTCCGGTGATCCCCATTCCGGGGCCGACGGCGGCGATTACGGCGCTGTGCGTGGCGGGGTTGCCCAGCGATCGCTTTATTTTTGAAGGATTTCTCCCCCTCAAGGGCAAAGAGAGAACTGCGCGGTTAGAGGCGATCGCCCAGGAAGACCGCACCATCGTGCTCTACGAAGCGCCCCACAAGCTGCTCAAAACCCTGGAGGATTTGGTGGCGGCTCTGGGGGGCGATCGCCCCGTCACCCTGGGCCGCGAACTGACCAAACGCTTCGAAGAATTTTGGCGCGGCACCCTGGGCAATGCCCTAGAGCATTATCAGACTGAGTCCCCCAAGGGTGAGTTCACCGTCGTGATTCAGGGGGCACCGCGCGAAACGCCCGTCCTCTCCAATGAAGCCATCCGGGCAGAACTCGAACAGCTGCTGCGCCAGGGCATGTCGCGCGCCGATGCCAGCCGTCAGCTCGCTAAAGCCACCGGGCAACCCAAGAAAGCGATCTACCAGCTTTCCCTCGGCATTGATACCGATAGATTCCCAAACTAGCAGCTGAACATCGCATTGCAGGCCTGTGAAATGGTGTAGCAGGTGGGTGGTATCGCATTGCAGGCCAGTGACATGCTATATCCACCCAATGCGTTGCCATTGCCGGGTAGTGATACCAAATCTGAATCACATAACCCCGATTTCCAAAAGGCCAAACCGTAGGGGCGTAGGCGCAGCCGAGCCAGAGGCTCTATGGCATTCGCCCTGTCGAATCGGGGTTGATCAAGCAGGATTTGGTATGAGATAGCAGAGCAGGGCGATGATATCCATACCAGCATCGGCCTTAGAGTACTCCAAGAAATAAAGCATCCATTTACTAGGCAGCCTGTGGGGTAATTT
>QBLT01000182.1 GCA_003249105.1 Leptolyngbya sp.
AGTCCTCCGAAGCGCTCATCTACATCGCCATGACTCGGGTCATGCTACGCAGGTTAGCTTGACGCTTTCGATACCCCGCCTCCGTGTTTTCAAATATCCTCTCAGCCCCAGCCAAAGATCTGCTACAAAACTCATATTTCAGGGAGTTTTAGAGCATAAACTACATCCTCATCAGCACAACCCGATTTTGACTGAAGCGGGCGAAGAACGGATGATTGCCTGGAGCAATACCGCCCTGCAGGATATTGCGGGTAACGTGATTGGGACGGTTAGTATTGGGGAAGATATCACCGAGCGCTATCAAATAGACCGGATGAAATCTGAGTTTATCTCGATGGTCAGTCATGAATTGCGCACCCCGTTGACCTCCATGCAGGCCGCCCTCAGCCTGCTCAACGATAAAATTATTGATCCCTTCTCAGCGGAAGGGGAAGCCACGATTCAGATCGCCACCGATGGCACCGATCGCCTCGTTCGCCTCGTTAACGACATTCTCGATTTAGAACGGCTAGAATCTGGCAAGGTGCGGTTAGAAAAACGCCTCTGCGATGTAGATGATTTGGTCAACACAGCCATTGCCCAAATGCAGGAAATGGCCAAACAGGCCGACATTACCCTAGAGGCCCATTCTGGTCATTTTCAAGCCGAGGTCGATGGCGATCGCGTCATCCAAATTTTGACCAATCTGCTCAGTAACGCCATTAAGTTTTCTCCCCACCACTCCCTGGTTCGGCTAGCGGTTGAGCACCAGCCGGGCCTGAGTCCGACCGAGGCCGCGCCAGCCTTTTTACAATTTTCGGTTTGCGATCAGGGACGCGGTATTCCGGCTGACAAACTAGAGAGCATTTTTGATCGGTTTCATCAGGTCGATGCCTCCGATTCGCGGCAAAAGGGCGGCACTGGATTAGGGCTAGCTATCTGCCGTAGCATTGTGCAGCAGCACGGCGGCAACATCTGGGCAGAAAGCCCTGCCGATCAGGGGAGCCGTTTTTACTTCACCATCCCCCTGGGGCGTGCGGACAACCTAGCCCCCGGAGCGAACTGATGCTCGCCCCACCCCGCAAGCAGGGCTAACAACAGGCAATCCTTGGGAGAAAACCGGTATGACAAAGCGTGTTCTCATTATCGACGACGAAGTCGGCATTCGCAGAATCACCCAAATTGCCCTCAACGCGATCGCCGGTTGGGAGGTGCTGATGGCAGAATCGGGCCAAGCTGGTATAGCGATCGCCCAGACCGCCCAGCCCGACGCCATTTTGCTAGATGTGATGATGCCTGAAATGGACGGCATCGCCACCTTTGAAGAGCTTCAAGCCAACTTGGCAACGCAAACCATTCCCGTCATTTTGTTGACGGCTAAAACACAGTTGTTCGAGCGTCAACAATTCACCGAGTTGGCAGTAGCTGGCGTGATTACGAAGCCCTTCAAAGCACCTGATCTCGTGCAACAGATGCGCGATCTCCTCGGTTGGCATAAATAACTATTGCGATTTCTTACATTCACAAATCATTCATAGGTTTTTCCTAGAATTTGGCCAGCCAAGCTCCATCTAGGCCGAAGCTCTACTGCAAACCATGTATACAGTCTTGATTATTGACGATGATTTCAGTATTCGCATTGCCACCCAAGCATCCATAGAGATCGTTGCCGGTTGGAAAACATTACTTGCAGCTTCTGGCGCAGAGGGATTAACGATTGCCCAGGCAGAAAGCCCCGATGTCATTCTGCTAGATGTGATGATGCCCGAGATGGATGGCGTTACCACCTTGCGGCACCTGCGCAGCCATCCTGCCACCCGATCCATTCCCGTTATCTTATTCACGTCTGCCATTCCAGAGTCTGACCCCAGGGTATTTTCTGAACTCTCGATTTTAGGCATTATCTCAAAGCCTTTTGACGCCACTGAGCTAGTGGAGCAAATGCAAGCGCTCCTCCAGGAGAAGAAATATAGCGGTGGCCAGTTCGCTTAGAACATGGGCAAACGACAATAGCGACAACTCGGGTGGTGAACTGGCCTATGCCATCGCTTCAGAAACTCTGGCATGTCCTACCCATAGTGGCGATGGCCACACACCAAACTCTCGCCTAGAAGAAGTTGTTAACTTTCTTTACATTCATAGATTATTCACAGCTTTTTCCTAAGTTGAGGTTGGTCAATCGATGGTAAGTCCGATGTTCTCTCTTGGCTCTCACGGTTGTGCTAGCCCTAAGTTTGTATCTACTGTCATGATCCCGTCGCCTGACAATGAGAAAGCGATCGCGATCGCGATTACCTTGCTCAAGCGTAAAAGCCCCCAAAATATTCAGACGCTCAAAAATCTGCTCACCTTTATCCCCAACCCTAACCACATCAACACTGTTTTAGCAATAGCGGTGATGCGGCTGATTTATATCTGTCCTAAATCTGCATTTTGGCTATTTGAAAATCCTCAGTTGCTAGAGCCAGAGGTCAACGTCAGAGCAATTATTATTCGAGAATTAATGCCCAAGGTGCTCTCCTGGGGCTACCCCAAAGAAAATTTTCATATTACCGATGACTACCGCTTAGACGTTAGCGACGACACTAAGCACGCCCTCTTGCTCCATCGACCAGAACCAGCGGATGAATCGATGTTTATGCTGCTCTGTGCGCTGCTGTCTGAGCACGATCGGTTGAGTGTGTAGTTGATAAAACTGACAAATCGCCCCCATTTGTGAAAGCGGAGAAATCAAGATCATGGAAGTAACACAGCAAGCCCGCCATTTATCCATCTCAGCCACCCGCATTAATCAGTCACCTGTAGCATTACCCATCACCCAATCCGCATCGAGCCAGGAAGAGTTATGCCTAGCGTTGGAGCAACTGCACGTCACCCAAAAGGCCTTAAGCCAAGCCAAGCAAAAGTTAGCGATCGCCAGCCAGAGACTTAAACAAGAACAACAGCAGCTACAATCAGCCCACCAAAAGATTGCTGAGCAAGCCACCCTATTTAGCCAACTAGAACATCAGTTTGATCGCGATCAGCGCCTAGAGAGGGTAGTTGCTCTAGCTAGCGGCGTGGTCCATGACCTCAACAATGTCTTCGCCCCAATCGTATCAATTTCTCAGCTACTGCGCTTGAAACACCCGGGGCTAGATGCGCGATCGCAGGAAATGTTGAGAGCTTTAGAAGATAGCGCCAGACGTGGCGCCAGCATGGTTCAACAAATTTTAATCTCTACCCAAGGCTCAGGCCAAAAGTGCAGCCCAGTGCAGATCGCCCCCCTATTACAAGACGTCATCACCCTGATCCACCATACGTTTCCAGCCTCGATCTGCATTTACCAAAATATTCCTGACCCGGCGCTTGGGTTAGTGTTAGCCGACCCGACTGAGCTACACCAGATTTTGATGAATTTGTGCGTTAACGCTCGCGATGCCATGCCAACAGGGGGCACCCTCACGATATCTGCCGAAAATTGCGCCATCGATGCGAGCATGGCTCAGCAACACCAAAACGCCCATGTCGGCAACTATGTCGTCGTCACTATTGCCGACACCGGCATTGGCATTGCCCCAGACCTGCGCGATCGCATCTTTGAGCCTTTTTTCACCACCAAAACCCCCGATCAAGGTACCGGGTTGGGGCTGGCCACCGTACTGAATATCGTTAAGTCCTACGGCGGTTTTATCCAAGTCTTCAGTGACCTTGGCAAAGGCACTGAAGTAAAGGTCTATTTACCCTACGTCACCGCACCCGAGCCTAGGGGCAGTGAGCCTGATGCCAATCCGTCGCCTGCTGTTGGATCGCATCTAGCTCCTCACTCTCCATCCGATCGAGATTCTTGAGAATAAAGCTCATGCGGCCCTGGGCTTGCAGCTTGTCGCGGTGGCGATGGAGAAAATCCCAGTAGAAGAAGTTGAACGGACAGGCATCTTCCCCAGTGCGTTCCTTAGGGTTGTAGCGACAGCCTTTGCAGTAGTCGCTCATTTTGTTCACATAGTTGGCCGACGAGGCGTAGGGCTTAGAGGCCAGCAGCCCGCCATCGGCAAACAGGCCCATGCCAATCACATTGGTCTGCATCACCCAGTCGTAGGCATCGATAAACACCGCATGGAACCAGCTTTCGACTTCCTGGGGCGTGAACCCGGCAATCAGCGAAAAGTTGCTGAGAATCATCAACCGCTGAATGTGGTGGGCATAGCCGGTGCGCTGAATCTGGTCGATCACCTGGTGCAGACAGTTCATCTCTACCTCGCCCGTCCAGAAAAACTCGGGCAGGGGCTGGCGGTGGTCAAACCAGTTTCGCTGGGCATAGTCGGCATCGAAGTGACTGTAGAGACCGCGCATGTACTCTCGCCAGCCCATCACCTGGCGAATAAACCCCTCCACGCTGTTGAGGGGCAGGTTGTGTTCAGTAAACGCTTCTTCCGCTCGTTCCACCACTTCTAGGGGATGCAGCAGCCCCAGGTTCAGGTAGGGCGACAGCAGGGCGTGCCACATCGTGTCTTCCCCCGTCACCATTGCATCTTGGTAGGGGCCAAAGGTTTCCAGACGCTCGGCAATGAACACATCTAAGACTTGTAGTGCCTGCTCCCGAGTGACCGCCCAGTTGAAGGGGGTCGCATCGCCAAAGGTGGGAATTTCTAGCTGTTCAACCTTATCGATTACCGATCGCGTGATGGCATCTGGCTCAAACCACCGAGGAGTGGGGGTATTGAGCTTGCCCTTGGGGGGTTTGCGGTTGTCTTTGTCAAAGTTCCACTGGCCGCCGATGGGCTGGTCGCCCTCCATCAGCACATCAAAGCGCTTGCGCCCCTCGCGGTAAAAGCTCTCCATTAGCAGGCCCTTACGCTGGTCGGCCCAGATGTTGAAGTCTTTGGTGCTCCAGAGAAACAGGTTGTTGTCGAGAATAGTGAGTTTGCAGGGCAGAGCTAACCCCTTCAACCAAGCCGTAAAGGTATAATCCACCGGATCCATGACCCGCAGTTCAGTAATGCTCTCAGCCTCAATCCACTCCCGCAGGGCCGTTTCGGTGTCGTCTGCCAGGGTGTAGCTAATCGCCCACCCGGCATCTTTTAGCTCATCGGCAAAGTGGCGCATGGCCGACCACACCAGCACCAGCTTTTGCCTGTGGTAGGGCCGTTCCTCCGCAAACTGGGTGGATTCTATGAAAAGCACCGGGGTATCTTGGCGATCGCAACTCGCTAACGCCGCCTGGTTGTGCCAGAGTTGGTTGCCCAGTACCCAAATCCCGATCGCCATTGAGCTGCATCCTCAAAACCGCCTGCTTTATTGTTACGCAGGGTGGATGAGTAGGGGGTGATGGGGTGAGGGAGTAATGGAGTCGAGAATAGGGCTAATCTTGCAGGGTAGAGGGGCGTCCGGTGAGGCGCTGAAACAAGAGCTGCACCCCCAGCAAGAAGATTCCCAGGGCGGCTAGGCCAAAGATGCCAGCGCCGAGGGCGGCCATGCCAACGACCAGGGTACGCACGGCGGATGAGATATTCGCCACGGCTGGGTTGTCAGACAGTACGGGCCGGGCGGCAAAGTTGGCGGCAATGGAGAGCATCATGCGGTAGGCCAGCATGGCGATAGTGCCCGCCACAAAAGAACCGCTGAAGCACTGGAGAATTTTGCCGGTGGCAGGAGGAGCCAAGGGGCTAGAGGTAGGGTCGTCGGCCATGGGGGTTATTTAAAGTAGAGTTTGTATTCCAGTTTACCTAGGGCTGGTCGTGCCCTACCCCTACCCAAGGATCTGTAGTGTGGACAGATCCGTAAGGTAGGCAATGCCCACCATGGTCGAAGCCAGTGCCAGAGAGCCTAGCCTTGCCCAAACGGATGCTGGATCTTGTTTAGCAAGTCATAGAACGGTTGCCAGTTGTCGTCGGTGGTGATGGGCTCCCAAATCGCCTCAATTTCGGGGCGCAGGAGTACAGTTTGGGGGTTAGTGCGTTGCAGCAGTGAGGCAACGCCTGCCATCTTCCCTGAGTCAAGGCTTTGCAGACAGCGATGATAGGTCTGCCGCCAGGCTTCGAGCGGGACTGTCGCCGCTGCGTCTGAGGCTTGCAGGGTAGTACTAAAAATTTGGCTGGCATCGTCGTGCCACTCAGCCGAGAATTGCTGGGTCAGTCCTAAGAAGAAATCGTGATAACCCACCTCTACGGCGCTCAGCAACTCAATGGTTTGGCTGACTAGCGTGGCAGCCAGATCATCTGCTAACGATTCAAAACCTAGTTTGCGGAGCATGCCCTGCTGGTAGTAGGCTTCGTAGCGATCTTTGAATGGTTCTAAGGCGGCTTCCAGCTCCGCCTCGGCCATGATCAGCTTTAGGGGTTTTTGCAGCGCCTTGAGATTCATCTGGCAGATGATCGGCTGGTTGCCGTAGCTGTAGCGCCCGGCATAGTCAAAGTAGGCGGCTGTGAAGCGCGGGTCATAGCCATCCGTAAAGGCGAAGGGGCCGTAGTCGAAGCTTTCGCCTGTGATCGACATGTTGTCGGTGTTGAGCACGGCGTGGCAAAAACCCACCGACATCCACTGGGCAGCGAGGCGGGCAACGCGATCGCACAGTTCCCCATAAAAATGCAGATACCGCTCTTGGGCATCGGTAAACAGCCGCGCCTCAGGGTAATAAATATCGATTACATGCTCTAGCAGCTTGGCGATCAGATCGGGGCGGTTGTGGTACTCCAGCCGCTCAAAGGTGCCAAAGCGAAGGTGCGACTGGCTAAACCGCACCAGCACCGCCGATCGCGTCGGCGAAGGCTCATCTCCCCGCCAGAGCGCCTGCCCGGTTTCGACCAGGCTCATGGCGCGGGAGGTGTTGACGCCTAACGCGTGGAGCGCTTCGGAGGCCAGCACCTCCCGCACGCCGCCCTTGAGGGTGAGCATGCCGTCGCCGCCGCGTGAGTAGGGGGTGGTGCCAGAGCCCTTGGTGCCAAAGTCGTAGAGGTTGCCGTCGGTGCCGCGCACCTGGCCGTAGAGAAAGCCGCGCCCGTCGCCCAAAAAAGGGTTGTATTCGCCAAACTGGTAGCCGTGGTAGCGCAGCGCCAGAAAGGGCTCGCGTCCCTGGAACTTACCAAACGCTTCGATAAAGTCATCATCGCTAACGGTGGCCGGGTCGAGGCCGAGCTGCCGCACCACATCGTCGTTGCGAAAGCGCAGGGTGTGCTGCGGAAATTCGGCGGCGGCGACGATATCGTAGTAGTCATCTCCCAGAGCCTCTAGGGCGGGCAGGTATTCGAGGGCAAGTAGGGAGTTAGCGGCAGTCATAGCGGCGGGGAAATACTTTAGCAACAAAGATATTACTAAAGTATTGCAAAAATTGCTGAAGCGTGATGTTCTCAGGCGTTGCCCCCGCCATCGGGTAAGGTGGCAGTGAGGGGCTATGGGCCTTCCTCTCTGACGCTCTACCTCCCCAGGCCTCGCTGCGATCCTATGGCTAAACTCATTTTGATTCGCCACGGGCAAAGCCTGTGGAATGCAGTCAACAAGTTCACCGGCTGGGTTGATATCCCCATGAGCGAGCGGGGGCGGGCAGAGGCGACGATCGCATCGTGCAAACTGCGCGATGCGGGCTACACGGTCGATATCTGCTTTACCAGCATGCTGATTCGGGCGATCGAAACGGCGATCGTCTGCCTGACAGAGTGTGATGAGGTGCGGGGCGATCGCATTCCCTACATCTGGCACGACCCAGCAGAACCCGACTGGCACGGCTGGGATCACCACATTGGCGAAGCCGACCAAGAACTCAAAATCATTCGTTCCCCCGCGCTGGACGAGCGCTACTACGGCGACCTGCAGGGGTTGAATAAAGCCGAAATGTCGAAAAAATTTGGAGCACAACAGGTTCACCTCTGGCGGCGATCGTACAGTGTGCGACCGCCGGGGGGCGAGAGTTTGGAAGACACGGTAAAGCGGACGGTGCCGTTTTTTGAAGCGGCGATTTTGCCCGAGCTAAAGGCCGGCAAAAATGTGATGGTGGCGGCCCACGGCAACTCGCTGCGATCGATTTTGATGGTGCTCGATCGCCTCAGCGAAGACGAAGTGGCCAGCCTAGAACTGGCCACGGGCGTACCGATTGTCTATGACGTAGACGTCGAAGGCGTGTTTACCAACAAAGTAATACTGGTGTAGTAAAAACCACAGCCATCGCGTAGGTTGGGTGACGCGATCGCAAAACCCAACAAAGCCCAGTCAGGTGTTAGATTCCACTGGTTCGTGGGCCAAAGAAGTAGATGAGTATGCGATTAGCTGATTTTATTCGGACAGAGACAGAGCCGATTCTTCAGGATTGGGAAGAATTTGCCAAAACCATCCTTTCTGCCAGGTGTATGAACAAGCCCCAGCTGCGCGACCACGCCAGGAACATGCTTCTCGTGATTGCCAACGATCTCGACTCATACCAGAGTAAATCAGAACAGGCCGCCAAATCGAAAGGCCGTGCGCCGGAGAATGAGGATAGGTCTTGGGCAAAAATGCACGGTGATGAGCGACAGACCAGCGGCTTCAGCGTCATGGAGACAGTCTCCGAGTTTCGGGCCCTGCGGGCGAGCGTGGTGTCACACTGGACTAAAGCTTACCCAACCCTTACCGGCCAACAGATTGAAGACCTCACCCGGTTCCATGAAGCGATAGACCAGGCCGTTGCCGAATCGCTGGAGCAATATGCGACCGTAAAGGAGATGTATACCCGACTGTTCGGTGCCGTTCTGGTCGCATCGCCTGATCCAATTTATGTGCTGGATCTCGAAGGCAGGTTTGTCTATGCAAACAAGGCCACCACCGATCTTTTCGCTCTGGAGCCCGAGGCGATCCTCGGAAAGTCCACCTTTGACCTCGGGTTTCCCTTTGCCTCGGACTTCCAGCACAATCTTGAAAAGGTGATGGCTGACCAGTCTATTTACCGAGGCAAGTTCGTCCACAGGTTTGCTTCTGGCCAGGGTGAGAGGTTTGAGTATCTGCTTGCGCCCGTGCTGGACGAGCATCAAAATACCGAAGCGGCTGTCTGCATTTCCCGAGATATTACCGAACAGGCGATCGCCGAAGAAAAAATATGGCACAGTGCCCACCATGACCTTCTAACTGGGCTGCCGAATCGACGTCTTTTCCTAGACCGTCTAGAACAGGAGGTCAAACAGGCCAAGCGCGATCGCCTACCTCTTGCCGTACTTTTCATGGATCTGGATGGCTTCAAAGGAGTCAACGATTTGCTCGGCCATGAAGTGGGGGATCACTTATTGTCTGAAGTGGCCAAGCGCCTGACTGGTTGTGTTCGGGAGAGCGATACGGTTGCCCGCTTGGGCGGCGATGAATTTACCGTGATTCTCACCGGCGCTGAGCACCGCCAGGATGTTGAGCTCGTGGCCCAGAAAATTCTTGATGCACTCGCGATCTCCTTCCCGATCGCGCAACAGCTTGTCCAGATTACCGTCAGCATTGGAATCACGTTCTACCCCCAGGACGCCTCCTCTCCTTTCGCTCTGCTAGAAGCCGCAGATCAGGCCATGTACAAAGCCAAAACATTCGGTTCTAACCACATGTGTTTTTTCGATGAACGGCTTAATGAATGAATGTACTGGCCTTCCCCTGGCTCTCCGTCAACCGTGGAGCTAGGGAAGGCAGCCAGTCTAGCCATCAAGCGGGCTACGTCTGCCAAACTCTCTGCGAATGGGCGCATGGCGATTGCGGCTGTTAGCCACACGTTCTGTCGCTGGGGTTTTGAATAGGTGAGGCCAGTAGTGGTAGGTGTTAGGACGAGGCATTTTTGACCTAATTACCCTCAGAGAGTCATTGGGCTGAGGCTTTGTTGCATGAATAGTTCAAGCGTCAGGGGTTCTGTGGCAGGAACCGAGAA
>QBLT01000183.1 GCA_003249105.1 Leptolyngbya sp.
ACCCTACCTCAGCCAGCGGCTCTCCTGATTCAAACCGTGCAGTGCGCCAACGCCGCCGCCAACCTGGGCTACCCCACCCAGCTCGCCTTTGTCGATCGCAGCGCAACGGCCTGGCAACCCTGGCGCTGGGTCAGTCCGCAGCCCCAGCCGGTGGATGACGCCTTCGCCCGATTTTTCAATATTCAAACTGGGGCGCTAAATTCGCTAGAACTGCTGCCCCTGGCCATGCCCTGGCCCATCGACCGGGTCAAGCACAAGCTCACCAACGCCAGCACCGTCGCCTGTAAATACTACTGGCCCCGGCATCTGGCCGCCCGCACCGCCCTCGTCCACACCCGCGACTGGAACTTCGCCAAAGCCGCCTTGAAGCAGGGGGTGCCCGTGGTGTTTGAGTGCCACCACCACACCGAGAAACCCTTTGAGCCCGAGATGGCCACCCATCCCCTGTTGCAGGTGGTGGTCACCGTGATTGACACGGTACGCGAGAGCATTGTGCGCAACGGGGTGCCTGAGAAAAAGGTGGTGACGGTGCCCAACGGGTTTAACTCGCAGTTTTTGGCGCGGCATCCAGGGGCGGCACAGGGGTGGCGCGATCGCCTCCTCACCCCACCCTTCACCCAGCTCGTTGTCTACGCCGGAGCGCTACACGAGTTCAAAGGCGTCGATTTGCTGCTCAAAATCGCCCCCCAGTTTTCCCAGGTGAAGTTTGCCCTGGCTGGTGGCCCCGCAGAGCAGCAGCAGCACTACCGCGATCGCAGTGCCGCCCTGGGCTTAGAGAATGTGGCTGTGCTCGGGTTTTTAGACCAGCACGACCTGGCCCACCTGCTGCAAGCCGCCGATGCCCTGGCCCATCCCCACCTGCTCGGCCAGGCCGCCACCTTTACCTCCCCCCTCAAGCTGTTCGACTACCTCGCCTCGGGTACGCCTGTCGTGGCCACCCGCATTCCATCGCTGGAAAACTGGCCTCTAACCGACCAGATTGCCGCCTGGTGTGACCCCAACCAGCCCCAAGCCTTTGCCGATAGTCTGCGGCAGGTGCTCGACCAGCATCCCCGCCCTGCCCAGGGCTTTACCCCAGACCACCAGGTGCTTCAGCCCTACTCCTGGGAAGCGCGCATTGAGAAAATTCTTGCCCACGTCGATGCTCAATACCGCCCCCCGCAGGGAGAAACCCTATGACCCGCCCCATTGTCGGCATGCTCTCTAGCTACGGTGGCCTCACCCAGTGCGACTGGCTGTGGAAGCAGACGCCCGAGCCCTTTGGGGTGTGGGGCAACATGCAGCTGCAATCGCAGGATCCTAAGCCCGACTACCTACTGCTCTACCAGTTCAACTTTCACGAACGGTTAGCCCCTAAGCCCCTGTCAAAATCCCAGCGGTTGCTCAGCTCCCTGCCCTTTGCCAAGTCTGCCATCCCCTTAAATGCGCTGAGCCAGCTGCCGTCGCAGTTTAGCCAGGTGCCCAAAGAACGCATTGCCTTTTTGCTGCGCGAGCCGCCTTTGCCGGAGGTGCGATCGCAAAATCTGCTCAACTACGCCTATGCTCGCGACTACTGCGGCTACGTCTCTGGCCCCGATGACTCGGCCCCTACCCCGGCCTACATGCCCGCCATCTGGTATGTGAATGTCTCCTTCCGCGAGCTGAACGAAGCCCCGCCCCCCGACAAGCACAGCCCCTGTAGTTGGATTACCTCGGGCATTAACCGCACCGAGAGCCACCGCCAGCGCCTAGCCTTTTTGCAGCAGCTTCAAGAGAGCGGCGTGCCCGTCGAAGTTTACGGGCGCGACCTGCCCCCCGGCACTCGCACCGCCGGGGAACTCAGCAACAAATGGTCGGGCATGGCCCCCTACACCTACAACCTGGCGATCGAAAACTTTGCCGACAACGATTGGTACGCCAGCGAAAAGCTCTGGGATGCCCTTCTGGCCTGGTGTCTACCCATCTACTACGGCGGTGGCGCAGCGGATAAACTACTGCCCCCCGGCAGCTTTTTGCGTCTGCCCAGCCTAGACGCGAAGGGCGTCGAGTACATCCGCGAGGTGACGGCCAGCCCCGATGCGTGGCTGGAGGCAAGGGATGCGATCGCCGAGGCCCGCCAGGTGATCCTCCACAAGCTAAACCTGATGAACTGGCTGTCGGAATGGGTGAGGGGTGAGGGGAGTGAGGGAGAGTTTTGAATTTTGAATTGTAGGTTGGGGCAAAGACAGTAGGGTGGGCACTGCCCACATTGAGGTAACTCCAATGGACGGTATTTGTACCCTCGGCAACGATCGCGTCTACGACCAAATCGTGGCGCTGCTCAACAGCATCAACGTCTTCGCCCCCGGAATGCCCGTATGCATCTACCCCTACGACGACCAGGTGGAGCGGCTGCGGGAACTGGTGCGATCGCATCCCCAGCTCACCCTTTACGACGACACCACCTCCATCCAGCGGTGGGATGCCTGGGTGGAGCAAATCTGGGCCACCCACCCCACCGCTCGGCAGCAGTGGGATGCGATCGGCAGTGCGGGCATTCACCGCATGGGCACCCACCGACGCTTCTGCGCCTTCGACGGCCCCTTCGATCGCTTCATTTATATGGATGCTGACACCCTGCTGCTGAGCGATCCAGCCCCGGTGTTCAACGCGCTGAATGAGTACGACTGGGTCACCTACGACTTTCAGCACAAAGACCTCAGCCACGTGTATGACGTGAACGCTGGATGGATGGAGCAACTGTTTTCGGCGGAGCAGGTGCAGCGGCAGGCGTTTTGCTCGGGCTTCTACGCCAGTCACCGGGGACTGTTTGCTCCTGAACAAGGCCAGGACGTTCTGAATTGGCTTAAATCTGGGGAAGCGGCGGTGCTCTACCCCATGGCCCCAGACCAGACTATTCTTAACTATCTGGTGATGCGGAACGGAGTGAATTCTTGCAACCTGGCGCTGACGTTGCCAACTGATCAACGCACCGGCAACTCGATCACCTCCAGCCACTTCACCGTTGAGAATCACCGGGTTTATGACAAGGGCGTGCCGCTGCTGTATCTGCACTACATTGGCCTATCGTCCCAACTCTTCGCCCGTCTCTGCAATGGCGAGAACGTGGACTTGCCCTACCGCGACGTGTTCTTGCACTACCGCTATCTGCACGATTCTGAGAATCGCCCAGTGCCCACGGGCAAACTAGTGACAGCCAAGCCCCAAGGCTGGCGACGATACCTCAAACCTCTGGCCCAGTTGCTCCCCTGAGGATTGCTATGACTTCGCGCGGCATTTACATCACAGCTAATGACAAGGTGCTCGACCACGCGATCGCCTGCCTAAACAGCATTCGCGCCCACGACCCCAGCATTGCGGTGATGCTGATTCCCTACAGCGACGACTACCACCAGGTGGCCGAGGTGCTGGGCCGCGACTACGGCGTGGAGGTCTACCCCGACCTGGAGTTCATTCAGCGGTTGTCAGAGAATTTGCACAGCATTTTTGGTGAAGGATTCTTTGCTCGCCCTAACACCTTTCGCAAGCAGGCCTGCTGGTTTGGCCCCTTCGATCGCTTTCTCTACATCGATACCGATGTGGTGGTATTTAGCGCGATCGCAAACGTATTGGATCACCTGGATAATCACGACTTCATCAGCTACGACTACCAACACCGGGGCGGCATTCACAACGTCTTTGGCTCAGCGGTAGTCGACCAAGGCGTTTTTACCTCAGCCGAACTCAGCGACGTTTTTAACACCGGCTTTTGGGCTTCCAAGGGCAGACTGCTGACTGAACCTGACCTCTACGAGGTGTTTAAGGAATGCGCTGCCCACCCCGACTACTTCGATTTCTCTGAGAAAACCTCCGATCAGCCAATCATCAACTACCTGATTCTCAAACGGGTGGCGCGACGGTTTAACTTCGTGCGCCAGCCCGGCGGCGGCCCCGGCAACTGGGCGGGCAGCCCCCACTTTGTGCAAGCGGGCATGACGCTGGTAGACCCAAACGTAAACAAACCCCTCGACTATCTACACTGGGCAGGCTACCGCATTCAACCGGGCTGCCCCTACTGGGATATTTGGGCTCACTACCGCTATTTGCGTGACCCCGACAGCCGCCCGGTGAAAGTTCTGACAGCAGCCCCATCTCCCATGAAAACCCTAAGCCGCAAGGCAAAAAAGCTGCTGAGCCGTCTGGGGAAGTAGTCAGTACCATTCGGCCCTGGGTTCAGCCCTCGCTAAAACAAGCGACCCTGCTGCACTTCCCCTAGAGCCGATCGCGCCGTGCCGGAAGATGCCAGGCGATCGGCGTAGCGAGTAGTTTCGGGCAGGCGGTATTTCGTGCTGCATCGCAACACTAGGTCAATGGCAGTCTCCAGCGTTGTGTAGTGGCCGGGGGAAATGTACAACGGTTTGGTGTTGGCGCGGTTGCGCAGCACGGCCCCAATCCTCTCTCTCCCATCCACCAGCGCTACCCAGGTGCCTTTGTCGGGCGGAACCTCGATGTGGGTGCCGACCAGGCGCGACTTGGCCACGCCGACGGTGGGGCGATCGCACAACAACCCCAAATGCGACGCAATCCCCAACCGCCGGGGGTGCGCTATGCCCTGGCCATCGCAGAGAATCACATCCGGCTCAGTTTTGAGCTGCGCCAGCGCCGCCAGCACCGCAGGCACTTCTCGAAACGACAGCAGCCCCGGCACATAGGGAAAGACGGTCGGCTGCCGCACCAGCACCTCATCCACCGGGGTCAGGTCGGGAAACGACAGCACCACCACAGCGGCGCGGGTAGTTTCGCCCTCATCCTCAAACCCCGCATCGACCCCGGCGACGTAGCGAATTGGGTTGGAGATACGATCTTGGAGGACGACCTGGGGTGCGAGGGTTTGCTGAAGGGCGATCGCCTCGGCAGGCGTCGTCGGCCAGTGCTTGGGAAACTGAATTTGCATGGTACTGTGCTTTGCCGATCCTAAATAAGTGCTTGTAAACGCTTTGTACCCTTGCCCTCAATCTCAAACCCTAGACCGTAAACCCTCCAACTACTGCCATGCTAGGGTGATCATGCCCTTCACTGCCTCACCTTTATGACTAATCGTCTGGCAGATTCGCCCAGTTTGTATCTGCGCAAGCATGCCGAAAACCCGATCGACTGGTGGCCCTGGTGCGACGAGGCGCTGGAGCGGGCCAGGCAGGAGGATAAGCCAATTTTTCTCTCTATTGGTTACTCCAGCTGCCACTGGTGCACGGTGATGGAAGGGGAGGCGTTCTCGGACGGGGCGATCGCCGCCTACATGAACGCCAACTTCATTCCCATCAAGGTCGATCGCGAAGAGCGGCCCGATATCGACAGCATCTATATGCAGGCACTGCAAATGCTCACCGGGCAAGGGGGCTGGCCGCTAAACGTCATGCTGCATCCCGAAATGCGGATTCCGTTCTACGGCGGCACTTATTTTCCCCTAGAGCCAAAGTATGGACGACCTGGTTTTCTACAGGTGCTCACGGCCCTGCGCCAGTTCTACGACACCGAAAAAGCCCGCCTGGCCGAGATCACCGAGGCGGTGATGGGCAATTTGCACCAGGGAGCGCAGTTGCCAGAAGCCCCCACGATTCCGTCGGCGGATGTGCTCTATGGGGGGCTGACCACCAATGCCAAAATTCTAATCCCCTCGGGTCAGGGCACCTGCTTTCCGATGATTCCCTACGGGTTGGCGGTGCTGGGTGGGCAGCGGTTTGACCTGGAGCTAGATGTGGCCCACCTCTGCGGCCAGCGGGGGCGAGATCTGGCCCTGGGCGGCATTTGTGACCATGTGGGCGGCGGCTTTCACCGCTACACCGTAGACCCGAGCTGGACGGTGCCGCACTTTGAAAAGATGCTCTACGACAACGGCATGATTGTAGAGTTTTTGTCAGATCTCTGGGCTAGCGGCCAGCGGGAACCGGCCTTTGAGCGGGCGATCGCCCTCACCCACGCCTGGCTAAAACGCGAAATGACCGCCCCCGGAGACAAGACTGGAGGTTACTTCTATGCCGCCCAAGATGCCGACAGCTTTGTCACCGCCAACGATGTTGAGCCAGAGGAAGGCGCATTCTACGCCTGGCCCTACAAAATTCTGGAATCGGCGTTGACCACTAACCAGCTACACGCATTGGCGAATGCTTTTGCGGTGAGCCCTGAGGGCAACTTTGAGGGGCAAATTGTGCTGCAAAGATTTGACCTCGGCCCCCTCTCAACTGAGGTTGAGTCAGCCCTCGATCGGCTCTTTAACCTGCGCTACGGCACCCCGGCAGCAGAGCTGGAGACTTTTCCCCCAGCAACCAACAACCAGGCGGCCAAAACTCAGACCTGGCCGGGCCGCATTCCCCCTGTCACCGACACTAAGCTGATTGTGGCCTGGAATAGTTTGATGATTTCTGGTCTGGCCAAGGCAGCGATCGCCCTACATCGCCCTGATTACCTGGTCACCGCTACCACTGCCGGTGAGTATATTCGTCATCACCAGTGGGTCGGTAGTCAGCTGCACCGTCTAGGCTACGACGGCACGCCCCAGGTGGCGGCCCAGTCGGAGGACTATGCCCTGCTGATCAAAGCGTTCCTCGACCTGCACCAGGCCAATCTGGCTCTGCCAGGCTGCGCCACCGATACTAATTGGCTGACGCTGGCGATCTCAACCCAGCAGGAGTTCGATCATTTGCTGTGGAGCCCTGACCAGGGCGGCTATTTCAGCACCGCCGCTGGCGAAAGTTTGCTGGTGCAGGAGCGCCCCTACCAAGACAGTGCCACTCCAGCGGCGAATGGGGTCGCTGTGGCCAACCTAGTGCGTCTCTCACTGCTCACCGACAATCTCGACTATTTAGATCGCGCCGATCGCACCCTGCAAGCCTTTGGCACCGTGATGGAGCAAATTCCTCGCGCCTGCCCCAGCTTGCTGGCGGGCCTCAACTGGTTTCGCAATGGCACGGTGGTTAAAGCGGTAGCAGATATTATTCCTAAATTGGCGGCAGAATACTGGCCAACGACTGTTTTCGCAGTTGCCAACGATCTGTCTGCTGACGCGGTAGGAATGGTGTGCCGAGGCACCACCTGTTTAGCCGTGGCAGATTCTGTAGGTAAACTACGGCAGCAGTTACAAACCCTCCGGCCCCGCTAATCTATGCCCCACAACCCAGATTTGTACCGGGTGCTGTGCGATCGCATCCACCAGTCGTCCCGCCAGCGCCTCACCTTCGCCGAGTTTATGGAGCTGGCCCTCTACCATCCCCAAGGCGGCTACTACACCACCAAAGACGCCCTGGGGTTTGAGGGAGATTTCGTCACCTCCGCCCACCTGGGCCACGACTTTGGCGAGCTGCTGGCCACCCAATTCGCCGAAATGTGGGAGCATTTGGGTCGCCCCCATCCCTTCTCGCTGGTAGAAATGGGGGCAGGCCAGGGGCTGATCGCCGCCGATGCGCTGGGTGCCTTGCAAAACCATTTCCCCGACTGCTTTGCAGCCCTGAGCTATCAAATTGTCGAAAAATCTGACCGATTGCGAACCGCCCAAGAGCAGCGCCTGTCGCCCTGGGCCGGACGCGTCACCTGGTTAAATCTAGACGACATTCCCGACGACAGCATCACCGGCTGCTTTTTCACCAACGAACTGGTTGATGCCCTGCCCGTTCACCAGGTCGTGATGACAGAATCGGGCCCACAAGAGGTCTACGTCACCCTGGCCGATAGCCCAGTGTCCCCGCTTCAGGAAGTGCTGGATACGCCATCAACCCCGCGCCTGGCCGACTACTTTGCTTTCGTCGGTATCGATTTGGCCGATCCCCAATACGCCCCTGGCTACCGCACCGAAGTCCACCTCGCCGCTCTGGACTGGATGAAAACGGTTGCAGCCAAGCTGCGCCGAGGCTACGTGCTCACGGTTGACTACGGCTACCCCGCCAGCCGTTACTACAGTCGGGCGCGTTCTCTGGGAACGCTCCAGTGCTACTACCAGCACGCCCACCATGACAACCCCTACAGCCACCTGGGTCACCAAGACATTACCGCCCACGTCAATTTCACTGCCCTAGAGCGTCAGGGGGAGCACTGCGGCCTAGAAACCCTGGGGGCGACACAGCAGGGCATGTTTTTGATGGCGCTGGGCTTGGGCGATCGCCTCGCGGCCCTGGGTCAAATTCAGGCTAACGACCCTGCCACCGTCAACCTTGCCATTCAGCGGCGCGAGAAACTGCACCAGCTGATCAACCCCATGGGCCTGGGAAATTTTGTCGTGCTGGTGCAGGGCAAGGGGCTAAAGCCTGCCGCGAAGACGCTGAGGGGGCTGACGGTGCCGCCGCTGATGTAGAGCGCGATCGCCTCCACTCACCTGCCAAACTAAACCTCAAAGCCAAGAATCTCCTAGGCCTCTACAGGCTCTAGCGGTTTAGTCTGCTGCTGCTCAAACCGGCGAGGTTGGCCCCAAATCACGGTTTCGTGTTTGTAGATCACCATGCCGGGGCGCGCGCCCTTGGGCTTGTAGACGTGGCGGGGCTGGGTATAGATCACCGGCACCTGGTCGGCCTGGCGGGCACGACTAAAGTAGGCGGCTAAGTCGGCCACGTAGGCCAGGTCGCGATCGCTCGGCACATCCCCCGCTCCCAGCCGCAGCAGCACGTGGCTTCCGGGAATTTCTTGGGTATGAAACCAGAGGTCGTAGTCGGTGGCCACCGTCGAGATCAGCAGATCGTTTTGGCGGTTGTTGCGGCCCACCAGCACCGGCAGACCGTCGGGGGTGTGGCGGCGACGGAAGCCTTCATCGTTGGCCTTGCGGTCAGTAGGGCGATAGTCGGGCGAGGTCATATAGCCCTGCTGAATCAGCTCGTTGCGGATATCAACTAGCGCCTCCAGATCCGCCGGTTCGTCGTAGGTGGGGATTTGGGTCAGGGCCGCCTCGACCTGTTCTAAGTAGGTCAGTTCGCCCTGCACCTCGGCCAGCAGCGGAGCCACCGCATCCTTGGCCCGCTTTAGTTTTTGGTGCTGTTTGTAGAGGCGCTGGGCCTGCTGAATCGCCGTTTTGTCGGGGTCAATGGCGAGGGTGACAGGTTCTCCGGTGTCAAAATCTTCCACGGTGAGCTGGGTGAGACCCGGCTGCCACTGATGGCTGTAGGTCATCAGTAGATCGGCCTGCTGGCGATATTGGTCGGCCTGGGCCGACTGATCGAGGCGTTGCCCAAAGGTGTTGGCCTTAAGCCGCAGCTTGTCGAGCACGCCCTTGAGCCGCTGCTGAATCTGGTTTTTGAGGCGATCGAACTGCTGTAGGGCAATTTCGCGGCCATAGTACTGGTTGAGCAGCGCATGCACATCCGCCGCCGGGGCCACCCCCTCCCAGTCGAGCACGGTATAGCCGCCCTCGGCCCAGCCAGGCGAAAAGTCGCCCTTCTCAAGACAGGTCAACCAGCGCTGCCACACCTCAAACAGGCGATCCCAGTCGGCCTGGGTCAGAGTTGCGGCAGCTTGGTCAGGGGCCAAGCGGGCGGCAGTGAGGAGCGATCGCACCAGCGACGAACTCAGTCCCCCGTAGCTCTGCATCAGCATCTTTTTAAGCGTGGTGGGCACCAGCGTCACTCGCTCCTGCCAGGAGGCTTGGGATTCCTTCAGGCTAGGCAGCGTATTCATGATCGCCGGGGGCAGCACATAGGGGTCGCCGGTTTGAATGGGCCGCACCCGCGACTGCTGATCGCTTACCTGGTGGGCCGCCGTGACAATTTGATTTTGGGCGTTGGCCAGAATCACGTTGCTGTACTTGCCCATGATTTCGACGTACAGGTGCCACTGGGGCGGGTCGCCGGGG
>QBLT01000184.1 GCA_003249105.1 Leptolyngbya sp.
GGCTGGGCAATATAGCCTCGGGGGTTGGCGCGAATGCGATCGCCAAATTCAGCCCGCTCCTCGGCGGTGGCGTGGGGGCCGACCAGCATGCCGTAGCCACCGGAGGCATTGGTGGCTTTGACCACCAGCTGGTCGAGGTTGTCGAGCACATGGGCCTGCTGGGTCTCGTCTTCGCACAGGTAGGTGGGCACGTTGGGGATCAGCTGGTCTTCGTCGAGGTAGTAGCGAATCATCTGGGGCACGTAGGCATAGACCAGCTTGTCGTCGGCGACGCCGGTGCCGAGGGCGTTGGCCAAGGCCACCCGCCCAGACCGATACACCTCCATCAGCCCCGGCACCCCCAGCAGCGAGTCGGGTCGAAAGGCCAGGGGATCGATAAAGTCATCATCGATGCGGCGATACACCACATCGACTCGCTCCAGCCCCTTGGTGGTACGCATTTTCAGGTAGCCGTCGGAGACCACCAGGTCGCGCCCTTCCACCAGTTCGGCCCCCATCTGCTGGGCCAAAAAGGAGTGCTCAAAGTAGGCCGAGTTATACATGCCGGGGGTGAGCACCGCCACTCGGGGGTTGATCAGCGTCTCGGGTACCAGGTTCAGCAGGGTTTCGAGCAGCTGGCTGGCGTAGTCATCCACTGCTGCAATATCCATCGCCGCAAACAGGTGGGGGAAGGTGTTCTTCATCACCCGCCGATTTTCGAGCACGTAGGAGACGCCGGAGGGACAGCGCATGTTGTCTTCGAGCACGTACCAGGTGCCGTCTTTGTCTCGCACCAGGTCGGTGCCGGTGATGTGGCACCAGATGTTGTTGGGCGGGTTGAGACCCATGCAGGGCTTGAGAAATCCGGGCGCTGACTCTACCACATGGCGCGGAATCACGCCGTCGTTCAAAATCTTCTGATCGTTGTAAACATCGTGGATAAAGCAGTTGATGGCGTAGATCCGCTGCTTGAGGCCCTTTTCGATCCATTCCCACTCGTGCCCTGGCACAATGCGCGGAATCACGTCGAAGGGAAAGATGCGCTCGGTGCCCTGATTGTCGCTGTAGACATTGAAGGTGACGCCCAGCTTAAACAAGGCATTTTGCACCGCGTTTTGCCGCTGCTGTAGCTCTACCAGCGACATGGCGTTGACCCGCCGCACCAGCAGCTCGGCTTCGGGGCGAGGCTGGCCCTGGCTTAAAAACAGTTCGTCAAAAAAGTCGCCGGGGTCGTAGGCGTCAAATAGCACCAGGGTTCTCCCAAAAATAATTGGTTGATGTATCGAGTTTACGGAGAAGGCTCAATAGGTCTGAGTTTTACCGGGCAGGGCGGGCCTAGGGCTGTAGTTTACGCTACGAATTTATGGGTGGTAGTCATTCCGCAGATTCGTTGGGGTTCGTTGTTCCAGGGCCCTGGCTCTTTAGTTTTACTGCTGAAGAGCAGAGGGCAATGGCCCAGAATATTTTCTCTGCCAGAAAGATTTCATTTTCTGTCTATTGCCATCGTTTCTTATCGTTTTGCTCCCCGTGGTTAACCTCTGGTCGATGATTTAGGCAGATTCACTTAGAAGAGAGTTCAATCCTTACAGATTGCTCCGATGAATCGCCCTCGTGGATCGCTACACCTACAGGGAGAACTGAACTATGGAACGGTTTGACTACGTTGTCTTAGGGGCTGGGTTAGGGGGGCTGTCGACCGCCGCCTGTCTGACTCGCCAGGGTTATCGGGTGGCGGTGCTCGAAAAGCACTACCTGCCGGGGGGCTGCTGCCACACGTTTGACTATGGCGACTACCGCTTCTGCGCCGATGTGCACTATATCTCTCAGTGCGGGCCAGGGCAGGCGATCGCTCAATTTCTCGACTACATTGGCCGCGAGGTCATCTTTAATTCCCTCGACCCCGACTGCATTGATCGGGTAATCACCCCCATGGTCGATTTTGCCATTCCCCTCGGCTGGGAGACGTTTCGACAGCGCTTGCTAAACGCCTTTCCGGAGGACGCTGGCCCCATTAACCGCTACTGCGAGGAAATCAAGCACCTCCACGATGACATGCACCAGCTCAACCAGGAAATGCGCTGGTACGAGCAGAAATGGCACGACTGGCTCAAGCTGCCCAAATATTTCAACCTGTTCCAAAAGCGCCACTGGACGCTACAGGATCTCTACAACCACGTGGGGATGCCGCTCAAGCTTCAGGCTCTGCTGGCGGGGCAGAGCGGCGACTATGCCCTCCCCCCAGAGGAAATTGCTCTGATTACCCATACCGCCCTGGTGTCTGACTACGCCAAAGGGGCCTACTATCCGAAGCACCACTTTAAGGGCTTTGTTGACACGATCGTAGATGCGATTGTGGAGGGCGGCGGTACCGTCCAGTACATGACTCCGGTCGAGCATATTGAAGTGCGCGATCGCCGGGTGCAGTGGGTGACGGCAGGAGGCACTGACTACGAGGCGACCCAGGCCTACGTTAGCGACTTAGACCCCAAGCTCACCGTGGAGCTCATGCCCGGGGCCGACCTCAGCCCAGCAGAACGGCATCGCTTGACCGACTACGAGTATTCGGCCAGCGCTTTTAACATTTACCTGGGGCTAGACGAGCGCTTTAACCCCGCCGACTACGGCATCGGCAACTGGAATATCTGGTACTATCCCACGGGCAACCTCAACGAGGAGTATCGACGACAGCTGGAGGGCAACCTGGAGCATCCGTGGATCTTTCTGTCTTGCCCAACGCTAAAATCTACGGCGCCAGGTATGGCACCAGCCGGGCACCATGTGCTCGAAATTGCCACGGTCTGCCCCTACGAGCCCTTTAGGCAACTCCACGACGCCGATCCCGTTGCCTATAAGGCCAAAAAGCGCGAGGTGTACCAGGCGATCATGACCAGCGTGCGCGATCTGATTTCCGATGTCGATCGCTACACTCGCATGAAGATCTATGGTACCCCCACCACCAGCGAGCACTATCTGGGTCAGCCCCAGGGCAATATCTACGGGGCCAAATTGGTGCCACAGCAGGTAGGGCTCAACCGCCTGGGCTACAAGACAGAGCTGCCTAACCTATTTTTGGTGGGGGCCAGCGCTGGCTACCCCAGCGTGCCCGGGGTGATCAGCAACGGCATGGATGTCGTGGAGCTGATGACGGGGCAGTCGGTGCGGCGATCGCTGGCGTTAGTGTAAGACCAGGGTTTGGGGCAGCAGGCGCTGCGTCTGCTGCCCCAAAAACCAAACCCGCCCCTAGGCCACCTCAAAGGCAGGCCCCAGCCCGGCCACAATCTCCGAGGAGGAGAGCTTGCCGTCGTGGTCGAGGTCGAGGGCATCAAAGGCGGCGTCGGTGCCCAGCCATTCTTCACGAGTGATGAAGCCGTCGCCGTCCAGGTCATAGGCCTTGAACAGGTCAAACTGGTCATCCCCAGCGGTGGAGGAGGTGCCGTTGCTCTGGGTGAGCTGGGTCAGACGGGTGGCGAGCAAGCCCTCTAGGGTTTCGAGGGCTTTGCTAAACCCTTTGATGCCTTCGTCGAGCTTTTCGGTGGCCATGCGATCGCTCTCATGCATCGACCGGAAGGTCGCTTCGTCAATGGAGAGCCGCTCAATCTCCATCGACGAAGCCTTGGCGGGGTCGAGCTTGCGGGGCAGGTCGGCCTGGGTTTCGTCGAGCTTGGCCAGCAGCTGGGGGGAGATGGTCAGCAGGTCACAGCCCGCCAGCTCGGTGATTTCGCCCACGTTGCGGAAGCTGGCCCCCATCACCTCGGTTTTGTAGCCAAACTTCTTGTAGTAGTTGTAGATCTCGGTCACCGACAGCACGCCGGGGTCTTCGGCGGCGGGGTATTCCTCACGACCGGTATCTTTTTTGTACCAGTCGAGGATGCGGCCCACAAAGGGAGAGATCAGGGTGGTGCCCGCCTCGGCACAGGCGATCGCCTGGTGAATGCCAAACAGCAGGGTGAGGTTACAGTGAATGCCCTCTTTCTCAAGAATCTCAGCGGCCTTGATGCCCTCCCAGGTGGAGGCAATCTTGATCAGCACCCGCTCAGGGGTAATGCCCAGCTCGTCGTACTGCTGAATAATATTGCGGGCGGTTGCTACGGTGGCCTCGGTGTCATAGCTCAGACGCGCATCGACCTCAGTAGACACTCGACCGGGGATAATGCCCAAAATCTTGTGGCCAAAGGCGATCGCCAGACGATTAAAGGCCAGGTTGGCCACATCTTTATCTGATGCCCCCGCCCCGGCATCGGCTTTGGCCTTAAGTAGGGTGTCATCAACAATGGCTTGGTACTGGGGCATCTGCGCCGCCGCCGTAATTAGTGAAGGGTTGGTGGTGGCGTCGCGGGGGGTAAATTTTTCAATGGCTTGAATGTCTCCGGTGTCGGCGACAACAAAGGTCATTTGCCGAAGCTGCTCTAAGAGGCTGGCCATGGGTTTCTCCTGAAAATCGAGGGGGGCAAGGGAGCTTTTGGTGTTGCCCACATTGTAAACAGGGGATCAGAGGCAGTCATTAACCCTTAATTAAAGCTACCGGGCAGTTACAAAACATTGCGTGCCCCCAAACGGTCCCCCATTCCTCACGGTTTCTTAAGGGTTCAGAGTGCAGGGTATAGGGTTTAGAACACCACCCTTAGCCCTATGCCTTGACCGTTCACCCATCTTTTCTCTTGGCAGCGAAAATAATCGAGTGCCTCAACTCGGTCAAAGCTTGGCATGATGGGAAGGATTTAATCGGCGATCGCCCCTCTACATCAATGCTGACTGACTTTTGGCAACAGCTCACCCTCTCTGGTTTTGCCCTAGAACAGTGGCGCGACGCCAGCCTGCTCCATCGCCTACTGGCTCCGCTGCGGCGCTGGCGGCAGAGCAGCTGGCTGCTGCGATGGGGCGACTGGATTGGCCTGGCCATTGTGGTGCTGCTGTTTGCCCTGGCCCCCTACATCTCGACCACGCTGATTGGGGTGCTGCTGCTGGCGGCGGCGGCCCTGTGGGCGTTGCTCACCCTCACCGATGAAGCCGGGGCGGGCCTGTCGCCGGTTCACCTCACGGTGGCGGTCTACTGGGGAGTGATGGTGTTGGCCACGGCTTTTTCGCCCGTGCGCGGGGCGGCCATCAGCGGCCTGATCAAGCTGACGCTGAACATCTTGCTGTTTTTGCTGATTGCGCGGGTGGCGCGGCGGCCCCGTGCCCGAGGCCTGCTGATTTTGGCCTATGTTTTGACCACCCTGCCCGTGGCGATCTACGGTCTGCGGCAGTATTTCTTTGGGGCAACGGCCCTGGCCACCTGGGTCGACAGCAATTCGGCGGTGGCGGATGTGACGCGGGTTTACAGCTTTTTGGGCAACCCTAACCTACTGGCGGGCTACCTGATTCCGGGGGTGATGCTGAGTGCGGCGGCGGTGTTTGCCTGGCCCCGCTGGGTGCCCAAAGGTCTAGCCCTGCTGGCTACCCTGGTCAACACCCTATGCCTAATTTTGACCCTGAGCCGGGGTGGCTGGATTGGCTTTTTGATCGCTGGCTTTGTGCTGATGACGCTGCTGGTGCAGTACTGGAGCGTTTGGTTTTCGCCCTTTTGGAAGCGCTGGGCGCTGCCGCTACTGCTGGGTGGAGCCGCGGCGGTTGTGATCGCAGGGGTAATCTCGGTCGATTCGCTGCGGGCGCGGGTGTTGAGTATTTTTGTGGGCCGGGCCGACAGCAGCAACAACTTTCGCATGAACGTCTGGGCCGCTGTGATCGACATGATTCGTGCCCGCCCCATCCTCGGCATTGGCCCCGGCAATGACGCGTTTAACGCAGTTTATCCCCTCTTTCAGCGGCCTCGCTACACGGCTCTGAGCGCCTACTCAGTCTTTCTAGAGGTGCTGGTGGAAGGGGGAATCATTGGGCTAACGGCGTTTCTGTGGCTGCTGCTGCTGATCTTTCACCAGGGCTGGGTGCAGCTCCAGCGGATGCGGGCCACCCAGGATCAGCAGGGCTACTGGCTGATGGGGGCGATCGCCTCGATCACCGGCATTCTCGGCCAGGGCATTGCCGACACGGTGATGTATCGGCCCCAAATCAGTACGCTGTGGTGGATGGCGATCGCCCTGGTGGCCAGCTACTATCCAGCGCAGCAGATCGTAACTGGGCGATCGTTTAAGCTGCGCCAGGAGTAGTTAGGGCAGGGGCGATCGCACACAAGGCGACTTCTAGAAAACTTTCTCCCTAATGGTGGTAATGCCCAACCTACAGTAGCTACAGTTGCCCGATAAAGCGGGAATCTTCTTTTCTGGAAATCTCCTCAGGTTTCACTGAGACCCTTAACGGCAGCCTGCTGAGCCAGCCCGCGCCTAGGAACCGCTAGCTCAGCCAAAGTGAGTCGCTGCGCGATCGGCTTTGCGCATCTCTTCCCAACGATAAATTGATCTCAAAAAACTGTTGAAATTTAATAGCTGTCCATACCTTCGGTGCCATCCCAAGTGGCATGGGGCAAAAGCTTAACTTTGCCCTTTTGAGGCAGATCTTGGCCAGCGGCTAGGGTTCCACCATTGAGTGCCAAGTGGGCCTTTAGGCGCCTCTTAGCCTCGGCCATGGAGCCTACCCGAAAATTGAGAATGTATAGGTAAGGAGAGGGGCTCTGATCGAGGTCAGTAGCGCTTTCCCAAATGCGCAGGCGAATGCCGTCGGCATCGGGGACAATTTTGTAAAACAGCAGATGATCGACGGCTGGGGCATAGCGGCTGAGGTTAGTGGAAAGCGGAGTTTGCATGTCCCAAAGACCAATATCAAACGACCAGAAAGTAGTTAACCGGCAGCAGCACCTTCACCTTCCCTGAGAGTACCCATAGCCAGGGCAGCAATCTAAGGGGTCTTTATGAATTTCTTACAAACTCTACGTAAAATTTCCGGAACAATCGATATCCGGATAAACATTACAAACTGTAAGAAACCGACCCTGGGTTCGGCTTAGGCCCAGCAAGCTTGACCTGACGCTTATATTGCAAAGCGTTGGGGATCACTACTTTCAGTATCAAATAAGTTGCGATCGCCTGGGGGCTTTTTTGCTCTGATCTGCGTAAAAATGCGTGAAATTTTATATTGCCTAAAGATTAGACGAAGCTGCCCGCCGCTCCATCTCACCACGCAGGGCCTTAATGGTGTCGACAAGGCCAGCTTCAAACAGGTTATAGAACATTGCCTTAAAGGGGCCGACGTCGGCTTCGGCCCGCACCTGCTGCGAGAGCAAGCGCACCGGCTCGGTACCAGGGGCCAGGGTGGCGGTGTCGATACGCCAGTGGCCGTACATGTACTCCAAGTTGCCCTCAAGCAGTCGAAAGCTAATCTGCTGACCGTCTAGCTCCAGGTTTTCGGTTAGCACCTTCGATTCCATGGTGGAGAGCAGAATACGGCGGCGATCGAGCTGCTCGACCACGGTGCGATCGCCGTCAACCTCGACCACGCGGCTTTTTACCACCGTCGGCAAGAACTGATAGAAATTGTCGTAGTCGGTGAGCACGTCCCAGGCCATAGCGTGGGACACCGAAGTGGCTGCCATAATGCCATACTGGCCCTTGCCACCCTTCACCAGCACATCGCGTTTGGCCAGGGTCGCCCAATCAGCTGGGGTTAGTTTGCCCAGATAGGCCTCTGCGGGCTGAACCTGACGGGATAAACGCGACATAATATCCAGACGTGCCAAAACTCAATTACTGTAGCGCTAAGCCGCCGCTGCGGCACAGCTCTGCTCTGTTGTTTCTATAGCTTACTGCCATTCGCCAATGCCTAGTTTTGCAGCGGTTTTAGCGGCCTATCAAGACCTACCCAGCCGGGTGTCTAGCCTGATGCTGAGCACCGTCAACAGCGCTGGGCTGCCCCACGCCAGCTATGCGCCCTATGTCATGGACGCTGACTACCAGATCTACATCTTCACCAGCGGGCTGTCGGCCCATACGGCGAACCTGCAAAGCAGTGGTTTAGCCAGCGTTTTGCTAATCGAAGACGAGGCGGCAGCCCCCCAGGTTTTTGCCCGCCAGCGCATTGCCTACGACTGCCAGGCCAGCCTGCTGCCCCGAGGCACGCCCGATTGGGAGGCGGTGGCCGATCGCTTTGAGCAGCGCTTTGGCGAGATTATTCCGATGCTGCGATCGCTCGACGACTTTCAAATCTTTTGCCTCAGCCCCCAGGCCGGGCGGTTTGTGATGGGGTTTGGAGCCGCCTACGCCGTTGACCCTGAGAATTTGAGCCAGCTGGTTGGCCCGCCCCAGACCGGCCCAGACAACGCCCCGGCTTAGCGCTTCGCCTAACCATTCACCAAGATACCGATGCCGACTAGGGCCACCACCGCCCCCACGACCGCTCGGAGGCTGACGCGATCGCCCAAGGCCGCCGCCAGGGGCAGCACAAACAGCGGGCTAGTGGAGGTCAGCGCCTGAGCTACCCCTGTAGCAGCGTACTTGAGGGCAATCTGCTGAAGGTAAATGGCCAGGTAGGTACCAAATCCTGCCGCTAGGGCGACTCCGGCCAGCAATCGGGGCGATCGCAGGTCTGAGCTGCCCCGCCACTGGCCCCTGCCAACGCAAAATCCCCACAATAATAATGAAGCCACCCCCCAGCCGCAGCAGCGAGCTCCACATCGGGGCAATCTCGGTGTCGGCCAGCACCGCTCGCGACATCACCGCTCCGGTGGCCTGGCCCAGGGCCGCCAGCACCCCATACAGCACGCCTCGGTAGTCGGCCCGGCCGGGGGCTGCCCCCGGCACTCGCTCGGCGATCACCCACACCACCCCGGCCAGGGTGAGCCCGATGCCCAGCCAGGCCCGCCCGCTGAGGGTTTCCTGCAAAAATACTAAAGCCATGAGCGCCGCCAGGGGCGGAGCCAGGGTTTCGAGCAGCAGCGCCCGGCGGGGGCCGAGGTGGTTGATGGCGGCAAAGTAGGCCGTATCGCCCAGACCGATGCCAATCACGCCGCTGAGGGCCAACATGCTGATGGCTTGGCGGTCTAGACCCGCCGCACTCTGGCCCAGGAGCACCAGGGTAAGGGCAAGCAGCACCAGGGCGATCGCCCCCTTAGCCAGGTTGAGCACCAGCGGCGACAGCGCCTTGCCCAGCCGCCCAAACACCACCGTGGCCACCGCCCACAAAAAGGCGGCCATCAGGGCCGCTAGTTCACCTCGCATAACTGGGTTAGCCCTGCTTTACAACGTTTGATTTTGCATATTTTGCGTAATGCCACCATAGCGGAACGCCACAGAATCTTTACACTTCTGCCCCAGGAACGTGCTGATCGAGGGGGCGATCGCCGTAGAGAGAACCAAGACAGTCTGACCAATCCTAGGAAATTTTGAGTTATGCGTGTCTGGGCTCTAGCATCGTGCAGCGGGCTACTGGCTTTAGCGGCCTGTAGCGCCGAACAATCCAGCTCTCCTAACCCGAGCGCGGACCCCCTAGCTGGGGAAGACGCCGCCGAAATCAACGCTCAGCCGGGACTGATCGCCACCGCCTCTAGCCCCATGGCCCGCCCCGAGGTGCGCCCTGGGCAATTGATTCAGGGCGGCTATCGTCTCAACCGGGCGGTGAAGCCGACCACTACCACGGCCAGGAGCAACGGTCAGCCGATCCCCCAGGCGGCCGCCCTACGCGATCGGCTAGAGCGCCTGCGCAGTCAGCAGGGTACTCGTCTAGCGTTATCGACCCCGGTGGCGATCGCTCCCCAGCCCGCAGCCTTAGCCCGTCCCAATCTCTCTCAACCAAACGTAGCGGTGACGGGAAATTCAGCGGTCACTGTTGCCCAGAGAATCGCCCCTCTGACTACGCCCCCCCGGCC
>QBLT01000185.1:0-2736 GCA_003249105.1 Leptolyngbya sp.
GTGTATGGGTAGGGGGTGGCGCTTCACACTAGCGAAGTTCTCAGTGGAGATCCCCCCTGCCCCCCTTAGAAAGGGGGGTGGTTGAGGGTTGGGGTGCAAACGTCTGGAGTCTAGAGATAGCCAATACGGGTTTATCGATGGAGTTATCTCACTCACTAAAGAACGCTGTAGCCCCCTTCAGTAAAGTGAATCCCCCCTTTCTAAGGGGGGCTACCGAGGGCATCTCCTACAGCAAATACCTGGGGATCGGTTCGGATCTCAAGCACACCTCACTCCAAGAACCTTCAAAACCACAAGGTTGTGAAAACCCAATATTTGCTCTCGCCACCGGGCTGTGGACTGTGCTACGTTTGCCTCAAATGCAAACTGTGTGTCCTGGGGCCGTTGGCCAGCAGGACATTTTTTTAGTCCGCCGTCACCATCACGCCGTTGTGGGATACCGATGATTCCCTAGGGCGGGCTCCGAAGTTGTCGATCAGCAGCGATCGCAGCACCCCGTGCAGCTCATCGCAGGGAATGCCCTGCTGCACCTTTTCGCCCAGGTGAGCTTCCTTACCCACCTTGCCGCCCATGAAGATATCCACCCCTTCTACGGTTTTGCCGTCCTTGCGCACCTTGGTGCCCATCAGGCCAATGTCGGCCACCTGGGGCTGGCCGCAGGAGTTGGGGCAGCCCGTCCAGTGAATCCGTACCGGCTGCGAGAGGGTGAGTTCGCCGTCCAGGGCCTCGGCTAGGGCCAGGGCGCGCTGCTTGGTTTCCACTAGGGCAAAGTTACAGAACTGTGCCCCGGTACAGGAGACCAGCGATCGCGTCAGGGCTGAGGGAGCAATGGAAAACTTCTCCAGCAGTGGCTCGCCTAGCAGCACCGCCAGCCGTGAGTCGGGCACATTGGGAATAATCACGTTCTGCTCCACCGTCAGGCGCAGCTCGCCGCTGCCATAGACCTCCGCCAGCCGGGCCAGGTCAAACAGATCGCTGGCCTGCAAACGCCCCACCGGAATGTGCAGCCCCACGTAGTTGAGCCCCACCTGCTTTTGGGGGTAGATACCAATGTGGTCGCGCTTGTCCCAGTCCATTTCATCCTTGGGGGCCGCTGAGAGCAGCGGCTGACCGTAGGCCGTTTCCACAGCGGCCCGAAATTGATCCATACCCCACTCGTCAATCAGCCACATCAGGCGGGCCTTTTGCCGGTTCACGCGTGGGCCGTGGTCGCGATACACCTCGAGAATGGCGCGGCACAGCTCCACGACGCTGTCGTCGGGCGGAACCCAGGCGTTGAGCGGAATGGCGGCCTCACAGCGGCGGGCGGAGAAAAATCCTCCCACCACCACGTTAAAGCCCAGCACGCCCTCTCGGTAGGCGGGCACAAAGGCAATATCGTTAATTTCGGCGTGGATGGAGTTGTCGCGCCCACCCTCGATGGCGATATTGAACTTGCGGGGCAGGTTGCTAAAAGCCGTGTTCCCCTCGCCGTTGGCGGTGATCATGTCTTGCACCTTGCGCACCAGCCCCTGGGTGTCAATCAGCTCGTCGGCGTCAAGGCCCGCCACGGGCGACCCGGTGATGTTGCGCACGTTGTCCATGCCCGACTGAATGGAGGTCAGCCCCGCCGCGTGCATACGGCGAAAAATATCAGGAATATCTTCGAGCAAAATGCCCCGCAGCTGAAGGTTTTGGCGGGTGGTGATGTCGGCGCTGCCGTCTTCGCCGTAGCGCTGGATGATCTCGGCCAGGGTGCGGGCCTTGTAGCCATTGAGCAACCCGTTGGGCAGCCGCAGCCGCAGCATAAACTTGCCTGGCGTCACTGGGCGAAAGAAAATGCCCAGCCACTTGAGCCGATGGGTGAGGTCAGTGTCGTCCACGGCTTCCCACCCCAGCTGGGCAAACTGCTCCAGCTCATGCTTGACTAGCAGGCCGTCTTTGTCGGCCTTAAACTGTTCAAACTTGTTGAGTTTGGCGGTGGCCGCTGTGCTGGCCGTGTTTATAGAAGTGGTCACTGGTACACCGTTGTAGCAAGACGTTTACCGACGTATTCCCTACCTGAGGCTCTAACTGGTGAAAGTCTCCCAGTCTCCCCCGGACCCTACTGCCTCAATCGCTACAGAACGACTGAGGTCAGCCTAGGGTTAGGTGTGGCTAGCCTAGAACCGCTCTAACTAGGCTTTTGTATAGACTCATACGTTTTTGCCAGCACCATGCAGGCTGCGCAAGAGGCGGCTGCGCGAACTGCATAGTCAACCCTTGGGAAACCGAGAGTCAGGCCCTATGGTGTAGGAGGCCGGTTTCCGCCGCTGCCCGTCCCAGAGCCAACCAGGAGCGCCCTGTGTCCCCTTTTGATGAATTTGCGCCATCATCTCCATCGGCGGCAGTCCGAACTACGGTGGCCAGGCTGGGCACCGGAGACTTTCACGATCGCTGGGAGCAGTCGCGCCAGGTCGCCGATCTGGGCGATGCGGCCCTGGACGATCTGCTAGCCCTGCTTCAGGACAATGACTGCGATTGGGAAGCTCGCTGGTTTGCGGCCCGCGCCCTGGGCGAGTTTGACCGCCCCGAGGTGATTGCCGCCCTGGTTAACACCTTTGCCACCACGACCGATGAAGACCTGCGTCAGGCGATGGCGGCAGCCCTAACTCAAATTGGCCCAGGGGCGATCGCCGCCCTGGGCGAGCAGATGGCTCAACCCGATCTGCGGCCTGCGGCGGTGCAGGCCCTAGCCCGCATTCACCACCCCGCCAC
>QBLT01000185.1:2746-9731 GCA_003249105.1 Leptolyngbya sp.
CGCATCCCCCCCCCCGCCACTATTCCTTGGCTGAAGCTGGCGCTGGCCGATGGGCGATCGCCCGTGCGGGCCACCGCCCTTGATGCCCTCAGCGCCTTTGCCGACCTCACCCTGCTGCCCGTGGTGCAGCAAGGCCTAGGAGATCCAGCGGTGGCGGTACGGGCGGCGGCAATTCGCGGGCTGCTGGGACTGCGACTGTACCTACCGCCCCAGCAGTTGATCGATGCCCTCGCGCCGCTGCTCGGAGATCTGGATGAGCGGGTAGCCCAGCAGGCCGCCTATGCCCTGGGCCGACTGTCGAATGCGGCAGCGGCAACGCCTCTGCTAGAGCTGCTGCAAACCCCCCACACCCCTGAAGCTCTGCAAATTTTTACCGTGCAGGCCCTGAGCTGGCAGAATACCGCTACGGCCCTAGCAGGCCTAATCGAGGCTTGGGATCGGCTGGAGCCTCCTGCGCGGCTGGCCCTGGTGCAGGGCATGGCCGCTGTAGCCCCCGGCCATCGTCCCCAAGCCATCTCGGCCTTGGCAAATTGGCTGCAGCTGTTGCCGCCCACAGCCGAAAATAGCACCCTGCGTCGCCACCTGGTGCTGACCCTGGGGCAGATGGGCGATCCAGGGCTAGAGCCTGAGCTGCGATCGCTGCTACAAGACCCAGATACTGGGGTGCAGCTCCACGCTGAGGCGGCCCTGCGTCAGCTCCAAACTCAATCCGTCTGATCGCTGCCGGTAGACTGCCAAGCTAACGGTTAGTGAGGGTCTACGGTCTAAGGATTGAGGGTTCAAGGCTGGCCTTGAACCCTAGACCGTAGGTTGTTAGCGCTGAGTCATAGCTAAACTCGGTCAAATACTCGCCCGCCGCCGGGGAAGACTTAGGAATGAAGCGTCGATCTAGGCAAGGGCTGAAGTGAACCAGCCCAGCTGGCGATTTGCTGCTTTTGGCCAATAACCCCGGCGGCCTAAACCGGGTATCGCTACTTTTGATACCAAGTGCGGGGATGCGATCTGCTAATCAAGACAAGGGCAGCTTAACGAAACCTCGTTAGGCCGTTTTGTTAGCAGCGGTGTGGATAACCTGTCAAAAATGCGTATAGAGCAGCTCCAGGCGTTTTTATCGGTGGCTGAAACCGGCAGCTTTCAGGCGGCGGCGCAGCAGTGTGCGGTGACGCAGTCTACCGTCAGCCGCCAGGTACAGGCCCTGGAGGCCGAGCTGGATGCGCCCTTGTTTCACCGGGGTGCCCAGGCCAAACTGACGGTGGCCGGCGAGCGGCTGCTGCCCAAGGCCCGGCGCATCTACCAAGACTGGATGCAGGTTTCCAAAGATATCGCCGACCTGATGGCCGGTAAGCAGCCGGAGCTGTGCGTGGCGGCGATTCAGTCGGTGTGTGCCACGGTGCTGCCGCCGGTGCTCCAGCAGTTTTGCTCAGAGTATCCCCAGGTGCAGCTGCGGGTGACGGCCCTGGGCAGCGATCGCTCCCTCAAGGTGCTGCGCGACGGCCTGGTCGATCTGGCCATCGTAATGGATAACCCCCGCCTCACCACCCAGCCCGAAATGGTGGTCACGCCGTTGTTTACCGAACCGATTGAGGTGCTGATGGCGGGCCACCACGACCTGGCCCACCAGCCCGCTATTTCTTGGGAAATGCTGGCCCGGTTTCCGCAAATTATTTTCAAAGACGGCTACGGCATGGCGCGGCTGGTGCAGCAGCAGTTTCAAGACCGGGGCGAGGTGTTTAACCCGGCCATGGAGCTCAACACCCTCGACGCCTTTCGCGGGGTGATTCGCCAGGGCAACTTTGTCGCCCTGCTGCCCCAGTCGGCCCTGGCCGACTGCCACGATGACCCCACCCTGGCGGTGCGCCCCACCGAAGCGCCGGTGCTGACCCGCTCGGTGGTGCTGGTGACTACCCGCGATCGCCTGGTGATTCCCCCCATTCAGCGGTTTCACGATCTGGTACAGAGCCTGGCTACCCCCATTCGTCCTAGACCCGCAGCGGTGTCTTACAGTTAGGTAATCATCCTTTACGAACCCCTTGTTCCCAGGGTCAGCAGTCTCTATGAGCCATGAGTTTCGGGATTTGCTCAAGCAGGTCGGCAGCGGTAGTCACACTTCCAAGGCGCTGACCCGCGCCGAAGCCGAAGCCGCGACCCGCATGATGCTGACCCAAACGGCGACCCCGGCCCAGATTGGCGCGTTTATGATTGCCCACCGCATCAAGCGCCCCACCGTCGATGAGCTGGCGGGCACCCTAGATGCCTACGCAGCGCTGGGGCCGACCATGCCCGCGATCGCCCCCGACAGTGCCTACCGCCGCCCGGCCCTGGTGCTGAGCTGCCCCTACGACGGGCGATCGCGCACCGCCCCGGTCACCCCCATCACGGCCCTGGTGCTGGCAGCCGCCGGGGTGCCGGTGGTAATGCACGGGGGCGATCGCATGCCCACCAAAGAAGGCATTCCATTAATTGAACTCTGGGGACAACTGGGGGTTGATCTGCGCCCCCACAGCCTAGAGCAGGCCCATGCCCTGCTCAACCGCACCGGCATCGGCTTTGTCTACCTGCCCCAGCACTTTCCGCTGGCCCACGGGCTGGTGCCCTACCGCGAGCAAATCGGCAAGCGCCCCCCCTTCGCCACGGTAGAGCTGCTGTGGTCGCCCTACGCTGGCCCCCACACCCTGGCGATGGGCTTTGTACACCCGCCCACCGAGGAGTTTGCCAAGGGCACCTTTGCTCTGCGGGGCCAAACCGACTGGGTTACGGTCAAGGGGCTGGAGGGCAGCTGCGATTTGGCGCGGGGCAGAACGGCGATTGTCGGGGTGAACCATCCGGGGCAGACCGATCGCCTGCTGCTGCACCCCCGCGACTACGGGTTTGAGGGCGACGATGTGGAACTGGGGGATGAGGGAACGCTGGGCGATCGCCTGCTAGATATTCTCTCTGGCAACCCCTCAGAACTGGCCAAAACCGCCCTCTGGAATGCCGGTTTTTACCTGTGGCAGGGGGGAGCAGCAGCCTCACTAGAGGCAGGGCTGGCCCAAGCCCAGGACATCATTGCCACAGGCGGCGCAATGGCCAAGCTGAATGAGCTGCGGCTCCAGGCCGCTAGCTCAAATCAACCGCTGGCCTACAGCCACAGCTAGTTCAGCCGGGTAGGCATCGCCTATCACCGGAGAGAATGTTGCTTAAACCTGACCTTAAGCGGCGGCTAACAACTCTACCAAATCAGCTTTTTTAAGCTTAGAAAAACCCTTGACATCGCGCTTTTTGGCCATATCTTTGAGCTGCTGGGTGGTCAGAGTTTCCAAAATCTTGCGGTCTGTAATTACCTCTGGCATCGGTTCAGGTGTCAGATAAAACACTTCTTCTAGCGCCTTGAGTTTTTTGCCACCCGTGATCCGGCAGCCTAATTTTGTGATCGGCTGCAAGTTTTTCCAATACTGCCGAGGTGCTTCATCGAGACGAGCGACTAGAGAAGCGTGGCTGACCCCCTTTAGGGGCGTAGCAGGCTGGTGCAGCACGTAGTCTACCGCCGCAGAAATTTCCTCGCGGCTGGCGGTAGAAAGGTTAGTTTTAGGCAAAACCTCTTGCGCCAGCGATCGAGAAATTGCAACAGTTTCTGGCAAATCATCGGCAATGATGCACCAAACCTCAGCCAGCCCAGCTTCAGCCGCCACAGCATAAACAAAGCTATTGCCAATCACCTGATATTGATCGGGGGCAGTTTCTTTAACAATCACAGGAATCCAGTTTCGCCCCTCTGGCCCTAGCTGGTTAGCTGCCGCTTGGATCAGGTATTCATGGACATCAGTAGGCTCACCCGGCTCAACTTCATCAAAGGGCAGACACATCAGGTTGCCAACATCTGAAAAGCTCATTAGAGAAAATACTCCATAACAAGATTTTTGTATTGCTCACGGGCAGGCTTGAAAGCAAAGGCAGCGGGCATATGCATGAAATCGGCCCGAGGAATAAACGCCATATAGGGAATACTCACCATATCTAAATTCTTTTTGCCTTTACAATATTTAGGATAGAAATAAGGCGTTAAATCAAATCCTGCTTCCTTTTTAGACTTCTTAATGATCTGAACAATAGCGTTGTGCATCAAGGTAACCTGGAAAGGTGCAGGATTTGTGGGCGCATTATTCATAAAAATAGGCAGTACAATAGGGCCGGACTCTTTTATTACTCGTCGCTTCTCGCGCATTTCTGGAATAAATTGAGTAATTGCTGTGCTGGCATTCTGGAGAGAGTGAAGATTGTCGTGGCGGGCTGGAATCAGCACCACATCAGCGGCATAAATTGCCTTTTGAGCAAAGAGACGCCAATTTGGCGGAGAGTCAATCAAAATATAGTCATAATCATTCTTGAGAGATTCTAGAGACTTATATAAGTCATGCAGCTTTAAAACCTGCCTCAGCTTAGCCTCGTCAAGCTCTCCAGCAAATGCTTCATCTGCCAAAATAACATCAAATCCCAAAGGCTCTTGCAAAGAAGGATGCTTTAGCCTATAGGGAGTAATAATATCCCTAATGTCTGCATCCTTTCCTTTCAGAACGCCTAACACTTTATTTTTTAGCGGAGAGAGGTTGAGGGCATCGCCGAGATCGCTTTGGTTGTGGTCAAAGTCAATTACCAAAACCTTCTTTTTATATAGTGCCAAGGTTGCAGCAAGATTAATGGTTGTAGTAGTCTTACCCACGCCACCCTTGTTATTGTAAAGCGCTATAGTCAGCGCTCTGGGAGGGCTTTCTATGTGCTGCCTAAGGAGTTTTACAACTTGCTTCAGGTCACCTTCTAGAGATAGGCAGGAGGTGACAGGATGAACGATCTTTCCATGTTTCCGAAAGAGCTGAACATGAAGAGAGTTCATGATAAGCCCCCACTTCACTGATTTGGAAGACGGAGCAAGCAAATATCTCTTTAACTGAAGAACGGTATTACGATAGTCCGGATACATCTCGCCTGAAAGATTTGCAAGTCTACCTTTGACCTCCATGTAAAGGTAGGGATCTTTTTGAGTATGGAGAAAAATGTCATTTCCGGTATTCTTGCGCACTGCTTGGTCAACAGCCCAATTTCCAATCCTAAATCCAGGGACAATTTCTTCCTCACTAAAGCCCAATGCATTAAGGAAAGGTTTTGAGAAAATGGATTCAACCTTTCTTTCATCTGCATCTGGAGGCAGAGCTTGAAATGCTTGTTCTAGGCTCATAATTATTTTGTGGGCTTTACTCTAGTCGTACCGAATTCAACTGAAGGCATCCGTAAATTTTCTGTTGATTTCACCGAAGCTTCATTCAATCCAGCAGGCATCATGGCTGCTCATTATCTTTCGGCCCTGCCAGATCAGCATATTCAACATGCCAAGTGGCCGCGATCGCCCTCAGCTATTCTTGTCAATTATTTTTGGTGGAATGCCGAGGTTTGCCGTCGCCGGTTTCCTCCCATGGGACAACCGGATCAAACCGGCGATCGCCCCTATAAATCAAGAGAAAACCCAGTTGACAGAAGCATTCTCAATCAGTTAGCGAAAAAATCTTCAATAAAGGCAAAATTCTGCTGTTTATCAAAGAACCATAAAGGTTCTATAGAAATTCCATAAAGTGTCTCTGGCCCCGCAACATGCGGGTTTGCGCCCCGTCATGGAAGCTCAGCAATGAGGAGCATTGTGATCTCGACCGATGGGGCGGGCAGACTGCGGAAGTCGCCTAGTTTAGGCGGCACTGCGGGAGTGTCTATCTACTTCATCACCATTGCACTCCAAACGACTCTACGGGGAATGAACGAGAATGACTCAAACTAACTGGGCTAAGCTACTGCGTTTAGCACCGCTTTCGGCAATTTTGGCGACCTTGACCGTTGGCAGCGGGGCGGCGATCGCCCTAGCCGCCGAAGGCCCCATTCAAAATTTCAACTGGCTTAAAGACGAAGCCCTGCTCGACCAGGCCCTCGATGCCGCCCACACCAAAGACGACGATGATGATGATGACGATGACGACGACGACGTAGAATCGGGCGACGTCATCTACCAGCGTCGCACCACGACCACGACGACCACCACCGTCAACCAGGTCAGCTTTAGCGATATTTCCACCAACTACTGGGCCAGCGACTTCGTCTATCGCCTCTCGGCCATCCGCGTCGTCAGCGGCTTCCCTAGCGGCAACTTCCTACCGAGCAACAGCCTCACCAACGCGCAATTCGCGGCGATGGTTGCCCAGGCCTTTGACATGCCCGCTTCTCGCCAAACCGTCACCCTGCGCAACGTATCCAACAGCTATTGGGCCTACAGCGCCATCCAAAAAGCCTACTCCATGGGCTTTTTAGATATCTCAAACGGGCTGTTTGACACCAACGGCACCATGACCCGCCTGGATATGCTGGTAATGATCGCCCGAGGGCTGAATATTACCCAAGTCACCTCTGGGCAGTCGGTTGACAGCCTGCTGAGCATCTTTAGCGACGCTGGTGAAATCCCCAGCGAGTATCGCGTCATTATCGCGGCCCTAGTCGAGCGCGGCATTTTGGTGAACTATCCCACCATTACCGAGCTAAACCTGTTTGGGGTGGTCTCTCGTTCTGAAGCCTGTAGCTTTGTCTATCAGGCCCTGGCTTACCTGGGCAAGGTCGAAACCATTGAGTCGGCCTACATCGTTAACAGCACCAACTTCTCTAGCCTGACCGAAACCATCACCACCACCACCGACACCACTACCGAAACCACCACCGAAACCGGTGTGGTCGAAGTGGATGACGATGGTGACGACGACGACGACGACGATGATGATGGCCGCAGACAGAACTGCAACCAGGGCATTGGCAATGGTGCAGAGGGCTGCGACCCCGGCAACTCCCGTCCCCACGGCGGCAGCAATGACGAGGGTGGTCGCACCCCCGGCAATCGTTAATCTGCGTTATCTGTCCTTATGAGTGTTACGAGACGCCCTGCGGGGCGTCTTTTTTTCGCTTAAGAATCAGGGGTGGG
>QBLT01000186.1 GCA_003249105.1 Leptolyngbya sp.
CCCACAATGCGAACAGCCTCTGCTTTTTGCTCGTCTGTAAATGTCCTTCGCGGTTTTTGGGTCATCTGAACATTCTCCTTCGTTATCAACTCTTCGGGAATGTCCACTTTTTCGAGGTAAGGTCAGTAAAAGCCCCGGTCGAGATCGAGCCGCTGAACCTTTACGGCTAAGGGGGTCATCGCGTCGAGTAGGCGGGTGATGATAGCCACCGCTGTCTCTCCCCGCCGGCCAGCATGGATGGCCAGAGTGACCCGCCGATGGGCACGAATCACGTACACCGTCGCATAGGCAAAGCAAGATGTGGTGCCTGCTTTGGCTTGAGAGCGATAGATATACGGCGCTTCCGCCTCACTCGGCTGACCGTAGTAGGGCAACAGGTGCAGGTCGATGGCTAAGCGATGGCGATGATTCTCAATGCCCGATGGCAGATGCCTCTGGAGGGCCGCATTCACCTGCCGCTCGACCGTGGCCATATCCTCAAATTTATCCAGGTGGTACCGGAGAACGTTGCCCGTGGGCACCCCGGTCAACTGTTGGGTCGCATGCTCGATGCTGTCGTGATGGCTCGCGGCCCACAGCAACACTTCGTAGAGGGTCTCTGGCTGGCACTCCCCCTGCATCGTTACCGGCAGATGGGCTTTCAGGCACTCTAGGGCAGCACTCAAGGTGGCTTCGTCAGTCAACGCAGGGGTAAGGGATACTGAAGAAGGGCAGGTCGTCAGGGCTATTCATCCAATCTGTTCTAGCCTGACCCTACCCATTTTTTATGGATGCAGCCCCTGCCTCAATTCTTTGTGATCTACTGAGTATGAGTCATAGAGAAGACTCCAGCGCTGAGCGGTCATACGAACGAACAATGGTAGGGAAGTAGAGCTGCCTTTTATCCTCATTCTGCTAAGGGTGCTGGCTTACATCGGGGGCCAAGCGTAGTATGAGATGCTCCTCGTCAAAATAGGTGCCGCCAACGCATAGGGAATCACGCTCTAGCCCAAAGAGTTCAAACCCGCGCGACTGGTAGAGAAAGCTAGCTGCAACGTTACCCGCCGTGACGCTGAGCACAAGTTGCCGCAGACCGTCTAGATCCTGGGCATAGGCAATGGCGCGATCGAGCAGTGCCGAGCCGACGCTTTGACTGCGAAACTCAGGCAAAACATACATGCTCCACAGAGCACCGACATGAGCCCGCTTGGGGCGGTGCTCCCGCGAAAAACCGAGCATGCCAATCAGCCGGTTGCTATCGTCAAAAGCGCCAAAAATGTGGCTAGTGGCATTGTCAGGATTGGGGCGTATTCTAGCGGCAAAATCACTTAGGGAGAGACGCACCTCCTGCTCGTAACTGGATGCAAACGCCGTGGGCGACTCCTGCAAGGCGTGAAGCCGCAGATCGCGGTAAGCGACGACATCCCCAGAGGTTAAGCGGCGAATTTCTATAGGGCCGTTGAGCAATGACATCACCTATTTACTGTTCTAGCCCCTTGCTGCCGCCTCGACCGAGATACTGTCCGTGGATGCTGACGGCGTAGGGCACTAGGTAGGTCAGCCCTGCCGAGATCCATCGCGCTTGAGTCATGGTGCCCGATCGCACCGCCACCCCGTGGTTGATCACGAACAGCAGCGTGCCAATAAACAGCGCCACCCGCACCGCCCGCGCGGCCAGATGGGGGTTTACCAGTGCGCTTAAATAGCCTTTGATTGCCTGCACATTGCACCTTCAACACCTACTCAAACCCCTCTCCCGCTAAAAAATAGCTAGGGAAGAGGGGCAAGCAGACACCAGCACTGACCTAGGAAACCATCGCCTCAGCCTTGGCGTTGACCAGATTTTCCTCCCACTTGCGAGGGGGGCTGGCGCGGCGAATATTGCGCCAGATTTGGGTGGCGGCCAGGGTGCCATCGGCTACAGCAACCGACACTTGGTTCAAGCCTTGCTTGAGATCGCCAATGGCAAAGATGCGATCGTGGGTGGTTTTACACATATTGTTCGTGACCAGGTTCTCACCATCCCACTCCAGGTTGGCAATGCCCTTGAGATATTGATTGTGGTAGATCGAGCCCATGTTGATTAGGCCGGTGGTCGCTTCGACTACGGTACCGTCAGTCAGCTCGACGCCACTCATCTTGTGGTTTGCGCCGAGGAACTTGGCGATCGGTGCTTCGTAGAGGGGGTAGCCGTAGTCGGCTAGCTTGGCCCGCATTTCGTCACCGACGGTGCAGAGCCCGTGGGTGAGCACCGAGATGTAGGGGGTAAACCAGTCAAGCACAAAGGCCGCGTTGATCTGCGACTCTTTGCCCGCAATCAGCACCGCTTTTTGATCCCACATGTCAAAGCCATCGCAGATCATGCAGACATGCAGGGTGTAGCCCGCGTAGTCGTAGACGTTTTGCATGTCGTCGAGCTGGGGCAGCACGTCGATCACACCGGAGGCCGCAATCAGGTACTTGGCGCGAAACACGGGATAAATGCTGTCGACTTTACCCACTTTGACCTGCACCGCCAGGTGGTCGCCCTCGTCGACGACATCTTCAACGAAACCGCGCAGGTAGTCGGCTCCCCACTCCACCGCCTGCTTGGCCCCGTGGTTGAGCATGTTGCGACCGGGGGTATCGGGGTCTACACCGACCACGTTGCGCACCTCCTGCATCCACAGCGATCGCCCCTTGCCTTTTTCAATCACCAGGCACTTAAGCCCGTAGCGCGCTAGGTAAATAGCCGCCGACAACCCCCCCATGCCGCCGCCAACCACGATGGCATCGTAAATCTGATCTGTCCGTTCATGAAGATTTTGGCGGGATAGTTTCATAGCAATGACGGATGGAGAGGACTGCATTCGGCCTAAGCGGTAAGAACAGATCAGGCCATGGTTCTAGGCTAAAGGATTTGCAAAAATCGAGATGAGAATTTTTGCAGACCTAACATAGGTCAACAGGACAGAGGTCGTGAACCTTGCCCGCCTAACCCCTGATCTAAAAAGGCAAAGGGGGTTGATGCAATCCCCTTTGCCTAAACACTCACCTGGGGTGAGCCAGAGGGCAATTAGCCGACGAAGGCTAGACGAGGCTCAGAGACCCCAGCCGACTCGGTGCCTTTGAGGTAGGCCATCATCGTATCAGCGTCAGATACTTCAAAGGGGTCGATGGGGCAGTTGTCGCCAAAGTCGGGCTCGACGAAGATTTTTTCGATGTTGCCGTCGTCGACGAGCATGGAGTAGCGCCAGGAGCGCATGCCAAAGCCCAGGTTGGACTTGTCAACCAGCATGCCCATCTTGCGGGTGAATTCACCGTTGCCGTCGGGCAACAGGAAGACGTTCTTAGCGCCCACTTTTTGGCCCCACTGGAACATCACAAAGGCATCATTCACCGACACGCAGATGATGGCGTCGACGCCGTGGGCTTTGAACTCTTCGTACAGCTCTTCGTAGCGGGGCAGGTGGTTAGAGGAGCAGGTGGGGGTGAAAGCGCCGGGCAGGGAGAACACTACCACTTTTTTGCCAGCGAACAGATCGCTGGTGGTGGTGTCTTGCCAGCGGTAGGGGTTGGACCCGCCCACAGACTCATCGCGTACGCGGGTCTTAAAGACAACGTCGGGTACATGCCCAGTAGCAATCATAGCAACCATAAATTACCTCTTTCGTAGTTTTACAACAGTTAACTGCGTTTCCAGCCTTCGCTTCTTATCTCAGAATAATTCCGAGTTAAGAAATCTTCAATAAGCATAGTAACTCAAAAATCAGATCTTTTGTAAAGTCAGATTAATTCTTAGATGAGAATGCTAACCTGTTAAGGATAGGTTATTGTAGTGTGTTCAGTCTTGGCCTGTGTGGGTGGGGCTGTCGCAGTGCTAAAGTTCCGGAGCCAGGGAAATGTTGTCCCCAGCCGATCAAATCGTCACCATGCTGAAGTCTCGGGGGCTGCGCGTCACCCCCCAGCGCTTTGCCGTCTATGCCAACCTGCTGGGCCGCTGCGACCACCCCACCGCCGACGATATTCTCCACGACCTCAACCAAGACGCCCCAACCTCGTCTCAGGCGACGGTTTACAGTTCATTGCAAGCGCTGCGCGGTGCCAACCTGGTGCGTGAGGTGCTGCTCGAAGAGGGGGTATGCCGCTATGACGCCAATGTGGGGCCGCACCACCACTTTCGCTGTCAGAGCTGTGGGGCGATCGCCGACATTCCTTGGGAGACCCTATCCAGCCTCAACCTGCAAACCCTCAGCCCCCGCTGGCAGATTGAGGGCTATGAGGTGACGGTGCGGGGGCTGTGCGATCGCTGCCAAGCCGAGTAATCCGATTTTAGATTTTAGATTTGCGATTGTGGATTTTGGTCTGGGCGATTGGCATAGGCGATAAACTCCTGCTAAGCAAGCTATAGAAAGTCGGGGCTACCCGCTCCAAAATCGCAAATCCAAAATTGGCACGCAACTATGACTAACCCCGCCCCGATCATCAGCCCCTGGCAGCTCAAACCCTGGTGGTGCCAGCCCTGGTCAATTGTGCTGACGGGGGTTCTGGTTGTGGGCGGCAGCTGGCTACTGCTTCACCGTCTTTGGCTGACGGCCCTAGTTGCAGTTCCCATCGGTGTGTGGATGGGGTTCTTCTTGCTGCTCTGGCCGCGTCTGATGCGAGAAGCAAGCTATCTAGACGCTCCTCTAACCAGTCAACAGCCCAACGAGAATCTGGAATAGATCTTCTAAATCGGCTGGTACTCGGTACAGATTTAAGTCTTGCTCAATCTGGCGCTGCTCTCGATGCAGACGCCCAAATTGCCAAACATCGCCTGTGGAGACCGCTCCATAGAGTATGAGTTCTGTAGAGGTTGTCCAGCGATCGAGGGCAATCAGTTCTACAGCGAGTTGAGTGAAGCCGCGCGACAAGTCGGCGTTTTTAGCCTCAATAATCAACAGACTGCGATCGGTGTGGAGATAGTAATCTAGCGCCCCTTTGAGCTGTTCAGATACGTTGATTGAGTACTCAATTCTGAGCTGGGCCTGGGTGTAGTCGAGCAGCGCCAGTACCACTGGCGCAATTAATATCTCGCGGCGTGCGGCTTCGCTGGTGAGACTGACGTAGGGTAACCGACGCTGGAGGCTACTTTTCAGCTCGCCAATTTGTCCGTCTTCGGCCTCTGCCCTCGGTAAGTTCAATGTTGAGCGCTGCAACGAAACGCCAAATTCGGCCAGAATGTCTTCTGGCTCGTAGGCCATCTCGAAATAGTTGCGGAAGCTATAGGACTTCCCAGGCTCTAGGATGCTGGCCTTAGTCATCAGCTACCCGTGCAGGACTTACCCACAGCATAATTTACTTATAGCCCAATCGGCGCGATCCTTGTCGGCATGACTGTTGTTTTTAAAACGGCAGCTTTTTCTTGCTGGCTTTTTCGCTGTCGTAGTCGAGTTCCTTCAGCTTTTTCATAATGCGGCTGAAGTACTCCTGCATGTAGTCTTCGAGGGTGGTGATTTCTTCCTTGGGAATGCCAAACACCTGGTAGACCTCATCCATAGGGGCATCGAGGGGCTGACTGCCGGCGACCACTTCTACAAAGGCGAGGCGATCGGCAAAGTTCCAACCCCACTGAAAGAACTGCGCCACCTTGCGAATCGCCCGCAGCAGCTCCAGGGAAATGCGCGAGACTCGGGCCTCTTGACCGCACTTGCGCTCGCACAGGCGCATGATTTCGTAGGCCCCCCAAGCGCGGGTACCTGCTAGGGGAAAGCTGCGGTTTTCCGTTTCAGGCACCGATAGGGCTTTGACTGCAAACCGGGCAATGTCTTGGGTATCCATGTAGGCGATGGGGGCAGCTTCACCCATCACCCAGATCGGCTGCTTTTCGAGAATGGGGATGGCGTACTGGCCAATGAGCCCCTGGAGAAAGCCGCAGGGCTGCAATATGGTGTAATTGAGCCCTGACTCCGCCAAAAATTTCTCGGTGCAGCGCTTAACGTTCATCAGCGGCACATGGGGAAACTTTTCGGAGTTAAGAATTGAGAAAAAGATAAATCGCTTAACGCCAGCGTCGCGGGTGGCTTTGATTAAGTTGACCTTGCCCTGCCAGTCAACCTGCATGACCGACTCGGAAGGCCGGGCGGTAGAAGCGTCGATGACTGCATCAACCCCCTCTAGTGCTGGCGGTAGGGTTTCGGACTTGGAGAGGTTGCCCCGCACCAGCTCTACCCCCCACTCTCGCAAAAAGGCAGCTCGCTGGGCGCTCCTCACCAGGCAACGCACTTCGTGCCCCTCATCCAGGGCACAGCGGGCAATTTGCCTGCCAAGGGTGCCAGTAGCGCCAACGACCAATACTTTCATGAGGGAATTGATACAAAAGTTTAACTTCCTCTAAGAATATCAGATGGCTCCACTGGTTACACCCCTGGAGCCAAATCTACTCTTCGCCGCCCTGCACCCGCAGCAGCAAAAACCCAATCCCTAGGCCCAACAGGGTCAGGGTAAAGATAATGATCGCCGTATTAAAAATTTCGCCGCCCATACGCTCTCCTTCCACAGCACTATAGTAATTGAGCCAGTTGCCCAGCCCGCCGGGGAATGGCTTATCCCCTGGCCGCCCTCATTTTAGACCAGTTTGGTATCACCCCTCTGTGCTATGAGTACCTCCACAACCTCGCTGTCGAGCCTGTCTTTACCCCGCCCCCGGCTGGCAATCACCCTGGGCGACCCGGCGGGCATTGGCCCTGAAGTGGTGCTCAAGGCGTTAGGGGCAAAGGATTGGGGAGCGATCGCTGACATCACCCTGCTGGGCACGCGATCGCTCCTGCACCAGACCATGGGATCCCTCCAGCAGTTCTCCTACGCTGGGCCGCTCCCCGATCTGGACGCCCTAGATTTTGTGGAGATTCTACCGCCGCTGCCGTTAGCGACCCTAACCTTCGGCCAGGCCAGCGCCGCCACTGGGGCCGCCAGTTTTGCCTATCTACGGACTGCCATTGAGGGTGCCGTGGCGGGGCAGTACGATGCGATCGTTACAGGGCCGATCGCCAAGTCGGCTTGGAAAGCCGCTGGGCACGCCTATCCGGGCCAGACGGAACTGCTGGCGGAGGGGGCCAAGGCCGATCGCTTTGGCATGGCCTTTGTGGCCCAGTCTCCCCATACAGGCTGGTGGCTGCGCGCCCTCTTGGCCACCATCCACATTCCCCTGCGTCAGGTGCCCACTGCCCTTACCCCCGCCCTACTCACCCAAAAGCTCGACCTGTTGATCCACAGCCTGAAGCAAGACTTTGGTCTGACGCAGCCGCGCATTGCCGTAGCGGGCCTTAACCCCCACAGCGGTGAAGGGGGGCAGCTGGGCCGCGAAGAAGTGGACTGGCTGATTCCCTGGCTAGAGGCCCAACGCCAGCGCTACCCCCAGGTGCAGATCGATGGCCCAATTCCCCCCGATACGATGTGGGTGCGCCCTGGGCAGGCATGGTTTGGCACTGAGGGCAGCGCGCTGGCAACGGCCCACGACGCCTACCTGGCTCTCTATCACGATCAGGGGCTGATTCCGGTGAAGCTGATGGCCTTTGATCGGGCGGTGAATACGACTGTGGGGCTGCCCTTTGTGCGCACGTCGCCTGATCACGGTACGGCGTTTGATATTGCGGGGCAGGGGATCGCAGATGCCAGCAGTATGGTAGCGGCGATGGAGGTAGCAGTGGCGGTGGTGAAGAGTCGGGGGTGGGGAAGGTGAGGGAGTGTTGAGTGATTAATTTTGAGTGTTGAGTTTTTGGAGTGAGGCAAGAACTCAACACTCAAAATTCAAAACTTAGAACTGAGTTGTCTAGCCTATCTTCTATGTAATGTGCGGTAGCAGTCTGAGTTAATGGCATCTGCGGTGTGTATGGCAACTTCTAACTACCTCTACGACCAGCTCCATCGGCTCGATGGCCAGAGCTATGGAGCGTATAAGGGGCTCAAGGGAGAGTATGACTTTGGGGACTTTACCCTTCACATCGATCATGTGCAGGGAGACCCCTTTGCGGCCCCAAGTCGGGTACGGGTGGTGGTACCGCAGGTGGTGGCGGGGTTTCCTAAAAGTTTGTGGGAATTGCCCTGTCGGGCGATCGCCCTGGCCGACTACCTCACCCGCGAGTTTTATCGGGCCACCCAGTCCGGGCAGCGCACCTCAGGTTCGGGCAAAAGCGGGCTGATTAGCATTGTGCGTCCCAGTCAGGCCATACTCAACCGCAGTGCGGCTCGGGTGACGGAGGAGGCTGTAGAACTGCGGTTTACCGTGGGCTTGCCCGCCTTTGGGCGGCGGATTGCGGGGCGGCAGGCGGCGGAGCTGCTGTGTCAGGCTGTTCCCGATCTGGTTGAGCAAACCCTGGTTTACAACGCGCTGGATGGGGCGCAGATTCAGCACCATGCCAATACAGCGGAGGATGCAGAGGCGCTGCGATCGCAGCTCTCTGCCCACAACCTAGTTACCTTCGTTGCCGATGGTGCAGTCCTGCCGCGGCGCAGCGGCGTGGACGATCGCCCGCTGGAGGATCAGGCGATTCTTTTCAAATCCCCAGAGTCGCTGCGGGTGACGCTGCACTGTCCCCACGCAGGGGAGGTGACGGGCCTAGGCATTCCCAAAGGCATAACGCTGATTGTGGGCGGCGGCTATCACGGCAAATCGACTCTGCTGCGGGCGATCGAGGTGGGGGTGTACAACCATATTCCCAACGATGGGCGGCACCAGGTGGTAACGGATTCGGCAGCGGTGAAGGTGCGGGCAGAGGATGGCCGCAGCATTGCCGGGGTCGATATTTCACCGTTTATTGGCAGTCTGCCCCAGGGCAAATCGACCCAGAATTTCTCTACGCCCAACGCCAGCGGCAGCACCTCCCAGGCGGCCAACATTATTGAGGCAATCGAGGCGGGGGCGACGGCGCTGCTGGTGGATGAAGACACCTCGGCAACTAACTTCATGATTCGCGATCGCCGCATGCAGGCGCTAATCGCCAAGGATCGCGAGCCGATCACCCCCTTCATCGATAAGGTGCGGCAGCTCTTCACCGACTACGGCATCTCCACCGTGCTGGTGATGGGGGGCAGCGGCGACTACTTTGATGTGGCCGACACGGTGATCGCCATGGACGAGTTTTGCCCCCAGGATGTCACCGAGCAGGCTAAGGCGATCGCGGCTGAGTTTAAGACCGAGCGCGATCGCGAAGGCGGTCAGTGCTTTGGCACCCTTATCCCCCGCATCATTCAGCCCGACAGCATTGACCTTAGCCAGGGCAAGCGCAGCGTCAAGCTGAGGGCGCGAGATGTTGACCAACTCCAGATTGGCGCTGAGGCCATCGACCTATCGGCGGTAGAGCAATTGGTAGAGCCAGGGCAGGTGCGGGCGATCGCGGCGGCGATCGTCTACGCTCAGCGCTACCGAATGACGACCACAACGCCTCTGGCCGAAGCGATCGCCGCCGTCATGGCCGATATAGCCCAGTCCGGGCTCGACTGCCTGAGCGACTGGTCGACAGGCGATTTGGTCTCTTTTCGCGGACTGGAACTGGCGGCGGCCGTCAACCACCTGCGATCGCTCAGGGCAGGGTAATCGCATCCTAATCGAGTGCTGGTATTGACAAGGAGATTGATAAAATCAGCGAATTATAGCGAGTCGGCTCAGGGCTACAGCCCTGTCAATGTTGGATATTCAGATTAGTTGCCTCCTAACAAAATTGGTTACCGGTTGTCCTTAGGTGATTTCCGGGAAAGAATATACCGTCTAGGCTGGACGAATAAGAATGTCC
>QBLT01000187.1 GCA_003249105.1 Leptolyngbya sp.
CGTTATACTCAGACCAGTTGCGGACTCGGTACTGCATCGGCGTCAGGTTTTGGGTAGTACTTAAACCTTATGCCACTACCCCGTCCGTAACACCCTATTTATGCAACAACGCCCCCCAGAATTAGCAATTTCCCAGAGGGGCGCAGCAAAAGCCTAATTTTTTGCAAAGCTGCTGCCCTATCTATGTGGTGTATAGATGCGATCGCCACAATCACATCCTAAGCAGTCTCTGGCAAGGCAGTGGTCAGAAAGTCACCGTTGACGTCGGCAATGTTGGCAGCAAAATTGAGCTGTGCTGCTTCCGCTAGCACAGCTTTATCAACCTTAAGAGCATCTACTAAATTAAAACGCTCCGCCAGTTTTCTAGCAAAAAGACCTAACCCACACCCTATATCCAGCGAGCGATTAGCCTTGCTCGGGATTTGGTTCAACAGATAGCGATGACAATGGGTGTTGTGATCCCACATTTTCGCTCAACTCAAAGGAGCCTAAGGTCTAACCGCACTTCCTGCGACAAACCGTTAGAGAAAAGCGACCGCCATTCGCACGTGGGTTTCTAGAGTTTGCTGAGGCTCAATAATCAGCAGATTTTCCCCGGTGTTGAGGGCATTGCGGGGAGCTGTCCAGGGCTCCAGGCAGTAGTAGTCTTTGCCCTTCACTGTCCAAAACACCAGCTTGCTGTAGTCAGCGCTCCAGGACAGGGTGAGGCGTCGCCCCAGGTGGCGATCGGTGACCGTCGCCGCCGGAGCGGTGAGATTTTGAAAGGCCAGATCAATCTCGTCTTGGCCAAAGTCAAAGCTGCCCCCAAAGGTTTCGATGCCGCCTGTCAGGTGGTTGCGAAATTCGGTGGAGGGAATTTCAAACTCCAGCTGAGATTTGTCCTCTACTAAAAAATAGGGGTGCAGCCCGGTAGAGAAGGGCATAGGCTGGGCCGAGAGGTTGGTAAACCGCTGCTGCAATTCCAAAATGTGGCCCCGCAGCCTAAAAGTGAAGGCCAGCTTGAAGTCAAAGGGATATTGAGCCAGGGTAGCATCGCTGCTGGCCAGTTCTAGGGTGAGGCTGGCCGCTTCCATCACCCCCTGCTGGGTGACCTGCCAGGGCAGATCGCGGGCAAAGCCGTGCTGCTTCAGGCGGTAGGTCTGACCGTCTAACTCGTACTGGTTGTCGGGCAGGTTGCCGCAAATCGGAAACAGAATGGGAATGCCGCCCCGCACCGATAGCTCAGGGTTGGCGAAGCGATCGCCGTCAAAGTAAAAAATATCCTGCCCCTCCACCTGCCAGCGGGTGGCAATGCCGCCGCGATCGGGCACTACCTCTAGCCGGGTATCGGTGTCGGTATCCGACAGCACGTAGGTGGAGTAGGGATCTGCTTTTTGGGCGACAGCAAACACAGGGCACCTCAGGGGCACAATGCCTAGACGTTACCACAGCTCTTTGCCGTCAGGTGATCTGGCCGCAGCTGATTTCTCCGGCTTTTTATCAGAGCTACCTATTCTTGATCTCTGCGTTACTCACCTTCGGCAGAGATGGGGGTTTCGGGGATAGTATCGGCCCATGTCTCGGCACTAGCCTCATCCGCTAAAGTGGCGGGCTGGGGAGCTACCAGCGGGGCGATCGCCACGGGCTCGGCCTTCATTTGCACTGGGGCAGGCAACGGCACGGGAACTTCACTGGGGCGATTCCCGGAGGGCGATGCGTTCTGCACCGGCTCCCGAGCACTTTGCGACGTGCCGCCGCTGCGTTCGGGCGGCACGGGCTTAAACTCCCGCTGCTCTGGCGAAACCTTAGGCCCCCAATCCTCCAGATCGCCATCGAATTCAACCTCCATCTCTAAGGGTTCTGGCGCATTGGGAGAGGACTGCTCCGTCTCTGGGGTTGCCGAAGGCTGATCTAGGTTGGTGGGCTCACTACTGTCCTCAAGCGCCTCAGGGGTATCGGCGTCACGGGTAGGATCTGCCGAATCCTCCAGAATGTCCTTGGATTCAGTTCCTTCCTCCAGGCCGTCCTTAGGTTCCGATAGCGGTTCGGGCTCTAGCTCCACCGGCAGAATCTCTTCCGCATCGGGCGATACAAAGGGGCTGCTGGGGTCGCTGACAGTTTCTGGCGGTGCTTCTTGGGCCTTAAGGTCGAGCACAACAGGCGACTTGAGCGGCTTGTCAAACTGTGAAGACGCTTGCTCAATGCGCTGGAGCACCTGCTGACTATCGTTACCGCTGAGGGTCTTGGGATGGGAGTCTTGCACCCGAACGGGCACCAGTTCGACCCGCATCTGGTCATCCTTTAGCGAGACCTTGAGCACCGCTGAGTCTTGGTTTTCAACGGGTTCGTCGGGGCGAAACACAAAGTCGCCCAGGGAGTAGGCGATGGGCCGACCCTTGTAGATTTCGCCCCCCTGAATTACGGTGGGATGGTAGCCCACTACCACATCGGCACCCTGGTCGATGGCCAGGCGGGCCAGGTTGGTCTGCATAAAGTTGGGCTGTTCGCTGAGGTGGTCAACCCAGCGGAAGTTCACCACAATCCAATCCACCTCGTCGCGTAGGGCCTGAATGTCAGCGACGATTTCGGGCATGTTTTGGGCGTTAAACCCAGCCCGGTCTTTAAAGGCTGTGGCGGCCTTAAAGGTCTCGACTTCTTTAGCGATCGCCTTGTCGCTGGCCCCAGCCCGCTCTCTGAGCACGTCGGTATCGTGGGCCGCGTTGTTACCCCCCATGGCATAGCTCAGGTAGGCAATGCGCTTACCCTTGACATCGAGTATTTCTGGGCGGCGGGCTTCGAGGGCATTGCGCCCGGCCCCAATGCGGTAAAGCCCTTTGCTATCTAAAGTGGTGAGGGTTTCGTTGAGGCCCTCAGCTCCATAGTCCATCAGGCTGCTGTGGGTGAGGTTGACAACGTCTACGCCACTGTTCACCAGCAGATTGACGGCATCGGTACGGGTCTGATGCCGCAGCCCCTCCTGAAGGTTGGTGGCCGCCGTGGCGAGGGGGGTGGCCAAATTCACCAGGGCCAAATCAGCCTGACCATACTCAGCAACGTCAGCAAAAAATCCGCCAGGAGTCGTCAGGCTGTCGAGGGCAATGTCTTCTAGGGAGATGTCGCCGCCAAACAGCAGGGTGATGTCATCGGCAGGCGCAGGGGTGACAGCTTGATGGGTAATCACACCCACGGGCTCAAGGGCGGTATCGACGACCGTCGGGCGGTTGCCATTGGCACCGGCTGGGCTGGCTCCTGGGGCAGAGACAGGCCTGGGTGCACCAGTATCTCTGAGGGCGGTAGGTGCTGCTGGAGCGCCCTGATCTAATTCAACCTCAGGCTCAGCCTCAGGCCGCACCTCGGTCTGGGCCGAAAATTGAGGCAGCGACGGCGACGGCTCAGAAATAATTACTTCGAGCAGGCAGCCCATGACGAAGGCGGCTACCGCCGACCCCGACAGCACAAAGGCCCGTAGGGTTTGTAAGCGCTGCCGAGACAGCATTTTGGCCGGGCGCGGTTGCCGAATTTTGGGTGGCATTGCTAAGGCGGCCTGACGGCGAGCTTGGGCTTTGAGGTCGCCCTGGCGGCGTTTCAAGGCTGGAGTAACAATCTTGACGCGCTGCTGCCAGAGCACTCGGCGGTGGCCTAGGGGGCGCGCAATTACCCAAATGCCTTCGATTAGCTCTGAGTTGAGCAGCCACACGCGGTGACACAGAAACCGCAGCAGTCGATCTTTAATCGGCGGCTGCCGAAACTCCACCACCAATTGCAGGCAGCCGGGGCGATCGGCCTGCACCTGCACAAAAATGCCGTGGGGGGTGAGGGGTTGGTTGAGCCACAGGGCAATGTCGCGAAAGTACCCTGCCGCTGCCCGTTCTTTCACTGAGGGCGGCTGAAGCAAAGGCCCCTGGGGCAGCACCTGAGGCTGGGGAGGAATAACCGCGCTAATCATAGACGTGCAGGGGTAACAAGACGGCAAATGAAAGGCGATAGATCGTTCCCTAGAACCCTGTGGTTAAAGGGTGAAACTACCACGGCAAATGCGATGCCCCAATCATAGTGCAGACTTGAGGGGGTGACACATCTGTACTCAGATAGCCTTGATGACTAGCCTTAACGACCTCAGCAGGCGCGGGGGCAATCTTTTGCCCTTGGGGATACAGACCAGGGAGAAGCTTCCCCAATAATCTGGTAGTGTCTTATTTTTACAAATGCTTGCCCATGTCCACACCACCCCTGAGCGGACGCGACCTGCTGAGCCTGAGCGATCTGAGTGTCGATGAGCTGCTAGAACTTTTGACCTTTGCCACTGAGCTGAAGGCTGGTAAGCACCAGCCGCAGTTTCCTAATAGGGTGCTGGGTCTATTGTTTCGCAAAGCATCGACCCGCACCCGCGTCAGCTTTTCGGTGGCCATGTATCAACTGGGCGGGCAGGTGCTCGATCTCCATTCTGGGGTGACCCAGGTGAGCCGGGGCGAGCCTACCAGTGATACAGCCCGAGTGCTCGATCGCTACCTAGATGTAGTGGCCATTCGCACCTTTGACCAGGCTGAGATTCAAGAATTTGCCGACTACGCCTCGATTCCCGTTATCAATGCCCTGACCGATCTGGAGCACCCCTGCCAGATCTTGGCTGACCTGCTGACTATTCAAGAAGAGTTTGGCGGCTTGAAAGGCCTAACCCTGACCTACTTGGGGGACGGCAACAACGTCGCCCATTCTCTACTGCTGGGCTGTGCCATGGTGGGAATGAACGTGCATATCGCCGGACCGGAAGGCTATGGGCCAGACCCAGCGATTGTGAAGCAGGCTAACCAACTCATGCAGGGCAATGGCCATGTGCTGATCACCACCGATCCTGAGGCCGCCGTCCAAGATGCTCAGGTGCTCTATACCGATGTCTGGGCCAGCATGGGTCAGGAGTCTGAGGCGGGCCAACGCTTGCCGGTGTTTCAGCCCTACCAGGTCAACGATGCGCTGTTGGCCCAGGCGAGTAAAGAGGCGATCGTGCTGCACTGTCTGCCAGCCCACCGGGGAGAAGAAATTACCCATGAGGTGATGGAGGGCACTGCCTCCCGAGTTTGGGATCAGGCGGAGAACCGGATGCATGCTCAGAAAGCCCTGTTGGCCAGTGTCCTCGGGTAGTTCTGGAATCGGAAGAGAGTAATCTGGAGTGTCCAGGTGGGGAGATGAGGCCGTTTAGATGCTGCTGTTGCTAACTCACCTATCCTCCTCGTATCCCTATCGTCCTCATCTCCCTTGAATCGGCCTAAATGAGATTCAAGAAATGCAGCACCCCCTGGCCGCTCAGGGCTTCGATCGCAACGGCAAAGGCGAAACCGAGCATGGCCAGCCGTCCGTTGAGGCTTTCGGCAGCGGGGGTAAAGCCCCACTCACGGGTTTCAGATGGGTTCGGTAGGTTAGTCATAGATCTCTTTTGTAACGCTTTGTTAAGCATTATAGCGAGTTAGCTACGGAGTTATAGGGGTGAGTCACGATATTGCCGCCGATGGGGCGAAGGTCTGGCGCTATCCGCCGCCGCTCAAGCCGGGCGATCGCCTGCGGGTAATCGCCCCCAGCGGTGCCCTGCGAGAGCTGGAGAGCTTCAACCAGGGCATAGAGGTTTGGCGCAGCTGGGGGTTTGGGGTAGACGTTAGCCCTGGCACCCGGGATCAGTGGGGGTACCTGGCCGGGACGGATGCTAACCGTCGCCATCAGCTGGGCCATGCCCTGGCCGACCCTACCTATAAGGGCATGCTCTGCGCTCGGGGGGGCTACGGGGGCGCTCGGCTGCTGGAGGATTGGCATTGGCCAGAGGCGATGCCGCCCAAGTGGCTGATTGGCTTTTCTGACATCACCAGCCTGCTGTGGAGCCTGGGAAAGCAGGGCATAGTTGGGGTGCACGGGCCGCTGTTGACCACCCTGGCGGCGGAGCCCGAGTGGTCGCAGCAGCGGCTCAAAAATCTGGTGATGGGCCACGGCTTGCCCGCGCTGCACGGCGAAGGATGGAGTCAAGGTGTCGCGGAGGGACGGTTGTGGCCCGCTAATCTAACGGTGGCGACTCATTTGCTGGGCACGGCCCACGAGCCCGATCTCACTGGCGCAATTTTGGCCTTTGAGGATGTCACCGAGGCTCCTTACCGCATCGATCGCATGCTGACCCACTGGCGGCTGGCGGGCAAGTTCGCCCAGGTTAAAGGCATTGCCCTGGGGCGGTTTAGCCGCTGTGAACCGCCTGACGGTGTACCCAGCTTTGCGGTGGCGGCAGTGCTGCGCGATCGCCTCGGCGATCTGGGCATTCCGGTGGTGGCCAGTTTGCCCTTTGGCCACGATGGCGACAACGCTGCCCTGCCCGTAGGAGCCATGGCCCGTCTGGATGGCAGCGCGGGCCGCCTCGAAATTCTGCCACCGGTTTAGCCGTTTACAGTTTGGGCGTCTTTAGAATGAAGTCACGTTTTAGGTACAGCCGTGGTTCCTCTCCGGGATGACAACCCCACCAGCATTACCCCCGTCGTCACCTACGGACTGATTGGGATAAATATTGCCATATTTGTGTTTCAGCTCAGTCTGTCCCAGGAGGGCATCGATAGCTTCTTTGACGCCTGGGCCCTGGTGCCGACCCAGCTAACTGAGAGCTTTCAGGGGACGCTCCAGGCCCCCATTTACGAGTGGATTACCCTACTCTCCTCTCAGTTTCTTCACGGCGGCTTTTTTCACATCGGGGGCAACCTGCTCTATCTATGGGTGTTTGGCAACAACATTGAAGACCGCCTGGGCCATATCAAATTCTTGCTTTTTTATCTGGGTTGTGGGGCCCTGGCGGGGCTGACCCAGTGGATGTTTGATCCTGCCTCGGCGGTGCCCACCATCGGCGCTAGCGGGGCGATCGCTGGGGTGATGGGGGCCTACATTCTGCGGTTCCCGCGAGCTCGAATCGTCACCTTAATTCCGCTAATCATCTTTTTCACCACCGTGCGCATTCCGGCGATTTTTTTCCTCGGCTTCTGGTTTGTGCAGCAGGCGCTATTTAGCATCGCCAGCCTCAGCAGTGATGTGAGCACAGGTTCCGGCGGAGTGGCCTACTGGGCCCACTCGGGGGGGTTTGTGTTTGGGCTGATTTTAGGCCCGCTGCTGGGGCTGATGGGCGGCAAGGCGCGATCGCCGCGCCGATAGCCGTGACTTTACCGATGCCTACAGACTCAACCTGTGGGGTTAGGCCGTTGGGGTGGTAACTTCATAAAGTTCTCGAGTAAGCTATGGAATTATTTGTGGGTTTATTACTGATGCCGCACAAAGGGCTTGAAAAGCACTAAAAGGGCATGGGCACCACGGCTAGCGAATTTGGCCCCCACGGGTTCCTGACTATCGTCCTGATTAGCCAACTTTACAGAAAGGTACGACTATGGCGGAAGCCAAGATCCTCGTTGTCGATGACGACCCCGCAATTCGCAACCTGATTCATCGGTTCCTGGCCAAGCAGAACTATGAAATGGAGTCGGCAGAGGACGGCAAGAAGGCTCTGGCGATGTTTGAGCAGTTTACCCCTGATCTGGTCATTCTCGACCTAAACCTGCCCGACACCAACGGCTACGACCTGTGTAAAGAGATGCAGTCGCGGACCGGGGTGTTTGTGCTTATGCTCACGAGCCGCACCGACGAGTCAGACAAAATTCGCGGCTTTAACGAAGGGGCCGACGACTACCTGACTAAGCCCTTTAGTCTGGGTGAGCTAGAGGTGCGGGTGGGTGCCATTCTCAAGCGCCAGCGCCCGGTCACGGCGGCGGAGCAGCAGTGTTTAATCTTCAATAGTCTGGCCATTGACCCGGTGCGGCGAGAGGTGATGCTCAACGACGAGATGGTTCCTCTGACAGCGCTAGAGTTTGACCTGCTGCACTTTTTGGCCAGTCACCCCGGCCGCGTATGGCGGCGGGCAGAGCTGATTCAAAAGGTGTGGGATTATGATTACGTTGGTGATCAGCGGGTGGTCGACGTGCATGTCGGCCAGATTCGCAAAAAAATTGAGAAAGACACAACCCAGCCGGCTCTGATTCAAACGGTGCGGGGCGTGGGCTACAAATTTGAGCCACCGGGCACGGGAGAAGAGGCGATCGCAGGCTAGCCCGCCTCTGCACCGCGCCCCTGGTTGCGAAAAGTCCAGGCCAGCTTGAGCAGCTTAGTCCAGTGGCGCTGCACTTTTTTCGGCGTCCAGCCCAGGGTTTGGGCGATCGCCTCATCGGTCAGAGCGGCAACGCCGCTCTGCTGCTGTTTGAGGTCCAAAAATCGGCGGTAGTCGGGGGGCAGGGTAGCCAAAAAGTCGCCCCACTCCGTCGGTGTCATGCCGAGCCGAGCCTCCAGATTGGCCCCGAGCCACTGGTGCACCAGCTGCCACTCGTGCTGCTGAGAAAATTTCTCCACATGGTACTTAAAGCGCTGCTGGAGATAGTCGCGCTCCCGAGCTGAGAGCCCTAGAATGTCGTCGATTTCGGCGGCGGAGCAGTCCTTGAGCTTGAGCACCAGGTAGTCGATGCAGTCGGTCTGGTTTTGGTCTTTGAGGTACTGCACCAGGGCATTGACGACGCGATCGCGCATCACTCCGTCGCCGGGGTCATCGGCCTCGGCCATCATTTTTTCGCGCACCTGCTGCACGACCGAGCTACGGGCGTGGCTTTCGGCGGCCTCAGTCTTTGCTCCCTCGCTGACTAGGGCCATGTCCACCGAGGTCTCGGCGGGCTGGCGACGGCTAAAGGCCTGGGCGCGCAGCACAATTAGCTGCTGGCTCCCCCCCCGCAGGTTGATCCGCCGTTTAGCATACTGCTCGCTAAAGGCCATGTACTCAGCCAGTTCCAACCGGGTACGGGGAGTATAGGTGGCCGGTAGCTCATGCTCGCGCCGAAAGGCGTTGAGCACTTCAATGTAAAAAATCTGCATGAAATCTTCGAGCAGGGCATAGCGCCCCTTGAACCCCAAATGGCTGCCGTGGGGAGCCACATGGCGATAGACAATGGCGCTGAGGCTGCTGTGCAGCTCGACCCGACCCCGGTTAGAACCCATGTCGTAGTAGGCCAGGCACTTGCTCACCCGGTGGCGCACCAGGGCCGTCTGCCAATGGTTGACATCGCCAGAGGCCTGAATGCGATCGCTCATGGTGCAGATGCGCTCAATCTCTGCTGTCAACCGCTGCACTACTCCATCTACCCCCCCCAGTCGGCGCTGGAGATGAGCCATGAACAACTCTTCTACCAGGGTGGCAATGGTCGGAACCGTACCGTCAGCAGCGGGCTGGGGTGACGGTTCTGAGGGCTGTGGTGAAATCCCAGGGGGCGATGGGGGCATGGCTAAGCAGGTAGATGCGGTCTTCATAGTTACCCAATCCTAACAACGACACTGAAATCGGGAATAGCCAGCCGGGACACTCAGTCAATTGGTGAATTACCGGTGGGTTGCTATGTACCCCCGCTTTAGCCGCTAGAATTTCCCAACGCATGTGCCAGCGCTCAAAGCTGCCCGCCCTGGCCCCAGCCCAGTCGCCGTGGGGTTTCCAGGCCAGTTGTCTGAGGAGAAGACCCTGCCTGCTCTGAATTGTCAATCTCGAAAGTCCTGTTCCAAAGGCGTTTCAGGATCTTTCACAGCCGTTGAGGCCGTCGATCGCTGGCCTGTTTGGCAAAAGCGATCGCAAGTTAGGGCGATGGCTTAGGTTTGCCGAACGCAGTGCCAGTTGCCCAGTTGCCCCTAGGGGCAACTGGGC
>QBLT01000188.1 GCA_003249105.1 Leptolyngbya sp.
AAGTGATCCAGATTCTCTATCTTCAATGCGCGATCCCAATGCGTGCCCTGAGCTTACCCCAACCGCCTCAAATATCCATTTCGTCAACCTGCGGAATGTCGGGTATTACAACCTAAAATTCGTAAGAGCTTCTACCAAATAAAGCTAAAGGCCGCAGCGGAACTGCACCCTTACTTGAGTCGTTAGCTTGTTTCTGCCATAGTGTTGTTAAACTGGTAGAAGCGAGAAGTTAAAGTGCGATCGCAGATCTCTTACAGGTTGGGTTGACGAAGAAAATCCAACAATCCCAGCTCTCCTGTAGATACTGTTTAAGTCGCTGTAGGTCAAGTGTTCTGTGGGACTAATTTAGCCGAGTCAAATTTTTCCTCCGAAGACAAGACGCCGTAGATGATGCGGATGAGTTTGTGCATGACCGCACCGACGACTTGCATCTTCTGCTTCCCGGCGGCTAGGAGCCGTTGCCGAAAGGCTTGGATTTCAGGGCAATAGCGAATCATCACGAGGGCTGGAAAATAGAGGGCCTTGCGCAGACGGGCATTGCCAATCTTGCACAATCGCGTTTTCCCGTTGATGGAGCTACCGGACTGAAACTCTTGGGGGGTAAGACCGGCAAAAGCCGCTAATTGGCGTGCTGAGCCAAAGACCTCAATCGAGCCAATCTCGCCGAGCACGGTGAGCGCGGTCTGAGTCCCAATGCCTGTGATGGACTCCAAGAGAGCCTGTTGCTTAGCTAATCGGTCATGGGCTTGAATATGCTGCTGCAAGCGCTTTTTTAGCGACGTTTCCTGCGCCTCCAGGAACTCAATATGAGCGTCAATATCAGCCCTGAGTTCGTCATCATCACAGAGTTCTCGGCGGTTCTTTTCCTGCGTCATCATCTGTTCAAGCGTCTCTAACCGCCGGGTAAGCATCTGGAGTTTGGCAACCTCATCTGGCGCAGGGTGCCAGAGCGTCGGTTTGAGATCGCGACAAAAGCGGGCGATGAGACTGGCATCGGCAGCATCATTCTTGGTTCGGCTGAGCTGACTTTTGCCATAGCCTTTGATGCGAGCTGGATTGACGATACTGACTGGATGGCCCTGGTGGTGCAGATAGCGGGCTAGGGCATGACCGTAGGTGTTGGTGGCCTCCATGCACGCATGAACCTGCTCAATGTCTTGGGCTTTCAGCCACTCATTTAGCTGTTCGAAACCAGCGGCTGTATTGTCGAATTTGGCTCGCTTCGCGCGGTTACTTGCTTGTAGCAAGGCGACGTCAAAACTGACTTTGCTGATATCGATACCTAACGGAACAGCAATCGGGGATGCGCTCATCAGCCTACTCCTGCGTCTGTAGTAACCGAGTCACTCAACAAGCGCACTATCCTTGCGGAATCCGGGTTCCCACAAAGGGTTGCCCAGCATACTGTCCAGGCTGCTTGGGGTGACAGTTGGAGGGGTGGGGAGGCTCTATGGAATCTACACAGCAAGCTTGGAGGCTTGAGGTTGGGTTCGGAGTCCTCCCCTCAACGATATGCCTTTAGGATAAATCCCAGGGGCGTACCGCTTATATACAAGGTTGGGTTGACGAAGGAAACCCAACAATCTCAGTACCATGCTTCACTAGGTGCCGTGCCCAATATAATTGAGTAGTCACCTTCCACCGTGAACCAATTATGGCTTTCACTCGCGACATAGGTTGGGATCTCTCCGTTAGCGATCGCAACGGCAAACTCGTCCTGGTGGTTGAAGTCAAAGGCAAAACCAACGCATCGCCAGCCTGGGCCGCCGCGCTTCGTCGCAACATTCTGGCCCACGGCACTTTGCCCAATGCCCCTTACTTTCTAATGGCCTTCCCAGATAAGTTTTACCTGTGGGCAGATGCCAAGGCCCATCCTGAGCAGAGCGACCCAACTTACACTATTGATGCTCGTCCTATCCTACAGCCCTATTTTGATAAAGCTGGGGTAACCGCCGACCAGATTAGCGGACAAAGCCTTGAACTCATCGTTGCTTCGTGGCTGGGAGAACTGCTTCACTCTCAGCAAGCACCAGAAACCCTCAATGAGTCCCTACAGTGGCTTGTCGAGTCAGGCTTAAACGATGCCCTATCGGGAGGCAAATTTGAACACGAGGCAGCAGCGTGAATATTTACGCTGAGACAAACTTTGTCCTAGAGCTGACCTTCGAACAAGAGCAATGTTCTGATTGCGAGCAGATTCTTTCCCTCTGTGAAGCTGGGCAGGCAAAGCTAATTATGCCAGCCTATAGTTTGGCCGAACCCCACGAAAAGTTGACCCGCCAAAGCCGCAACCGTCGTGAACTCCAACAATTACTGAATGCCGAGCTAAGCCAGCTTTCACGCACAGCATCCTACGCCAGCCGAATTCAGAGCATTCAAGATATCGCCAGCTTATTAGTACAAAGCAACGAAGAAGAGCGCTCTCGATTTATTCAGTGCCGTCAACGCATTGTGGAAGTTGGCGAAATTATCGCTCTCACAGCTGAGATTTTAAGCGGTGCAGCAGAGTTTGAAACCAGGTACGACTTAGCACCTCAGGATGCTTTGGTATACGCATCAGTGATCAGCCACTTGCAAAATTTTAGGCCTCAGCAAGCATGTTTCCTAAATCGAAACTCTAAAGATTTTGACAGCCCCGACATTGTTGAAGAACTTAATCAACTCAACTGCCGAATGATCCCTCGTTTTGATCACGGGTATGATTTCCTAAAGACTATACTGTAAAGCAACCTCAGCCATAGCAGCTCTAGCAAAAGCCCTATGTTAAGCCTGACCTATCCCCACATCGAAAAAATCGAGCATCAGCCCGCACGATTGCAGCGCATCCCCCGCATTCGCGTTGCCCAAATTGTGATGGATTACCTCGCCTACGGTTGGTCAGTCGAAGAACTCTGCCACCAGCATCCCTACCTAACCCCAGCTGAAGCCCACGCCACCATGGGCTACTACTTCGACCACCAAGACGAAATCGACCAAGAAATTTCTCAAGAATGGCAAGACACCCAAGCCAGCATGGCCCAAGCACCCAAATCACCGTTCTACACTCGCATGAAAGCTAGAGGGCTACTGTAAGTGGCGATCGCTCTCTATATGGATGTCCACATTCCCCAAGCAATCACCAACCAATTGCGTCGCCGAAGCATAGACGTACTAACCGCCTTCGATGATGAAGCCCAAGAACTACCTGACGATCAACTTTTGTCGAGGGTAGCTCAGCTCAATCGAGTTCTCTTTACCCAAGATATTCGCTTTCGCGTTTTAGCCGAAACCTGGCAGATAGAAGGAAAGCCCTTCTCTAGGTTAATTTATGGCTATCAGCTCGGTGGCACCATTGGTCAGTTTGTCAAAGACTTAGAGCTAATCGCCAAAGCTTCTGAGCCTGATGACTGGAAAAATACAGTTGAATATATTCCCTACAAGTAGTGCGATCGCATATATCTTATAGGCTGGGTTTCCTTCGTCAACCCAACCATCTCAGAAAAAATTAATTATACTCCCCAGGAAGAACGTTTTTTATAACAGTAACTCCACCAAAATTCTTTCCTGACATTCTCAGTAATTCATCACCTGAAAATTCAAACCCAAGTTTTAGTGCTATTCGCGCAATATCATCGGCAGTTGTTGCTGCGACCACCTCATTCTTAAGTGCAGGTTCAGACCGCATTTTCTTTAAAAATGCCTCAAGCTGATCTAAAGCCATATGGAAAATTCCTATTCTTATTAGCTGCTTATATGTTAAAAAGAGAAACCATTACAGGCTTCAAGCAGATTCTACTATCCTTTTAGGGTATCGGCAACGAGTGGAACTCCCATTGTAAAATTTTCTGTTGAGTTTGTAAGTTGGGTAAAGCACTAGCGTAACCCAACTCTCCTAATAGTTTTCTTGCCCAACCACCTGCCCTAAGCGCAAAAAATCCTTCACAACATCCGTGCGCGATCGCTGCGCCCAAACCATAGGAGCTACCTATTTCTTTACCGTTGTCACTGCGATCGGCAACTTCATCGTAGAGCAATAGCTACCATAATCGCTGAATTCCATAAACGTCAAACTTTTCATCAATGCTGATAACGGGCATCTCTTCGCTTGTAGATTGAGCTATCAACAATCGGTCGAACGGGTCGCGATGATGGGACGGCAAAGCGCTCAGAGCGTAAATTATGGGTTAGCTCAATTGGCAACAGGCTCAAACCATTACGGCTAACTTCATCCTCAACTAGCTCAGGTAATGACGTTTTTAGCGTTAGCTTGCCAAGAGACAGCTTGATTTGCATCTCCCAAACGCTAGCAAAACTGAGCACAGGTTTATTCTCAGGATTAACCAAAAAATCTTGAGCTAGTGCAGAAAGCCGATTCGGTTCCCCAGTCCACCAAATAAAAACATGGGTATCTATCAAAGCCCTACTCATCGTCACCTAACCAGAAGCTATCGGGTAAAGAATCGTTAAAGTCCTCACTCATCCATACCTGCCCCTTATGCAAACCCGGAATGCGAGGTGTGCGAGAAGAGTCAGTAGCTAAAGTAGCGCTACCTTTTACTAATCGAATAAAATTCAGCACTCGCAAAAGCAATGGTTCTGGCACAGATGCCAACTCGCGCACAATAGTCTCGAAGGTAGTCATCTGCATACCCTGCCAATGCTATAGGGCTATTTTGGCATGACCGACGCGATCGCAGATCTCTTGTAGGTTAGGTGACCCTGCGTTTTTTCCAACCTACGTCTGCTGCATTATAGGTACAATTAAACCAGCAAGCAGGGTTCGATCGCGCCTGACATCATCCCTTGGGAGAAATGACATGGTGAAGCCAGCCAAGAACACCATTTGCCTTTGGTACAACGGCGACGCCGAAGACGCGGCGCAGTTTTACGCCCAAACCTTTCCCGATTCCTCCGTCGATGCCGTGCACCACGCACCGGGAGACTTTCCCTCCGGCAAGCAAGGCGACGTGTTAACCGTCGAGTTTACCGTCATGGGCATTCCGTGCCTTGGGCTCAACGGTGGCCCCACCTTCAAGCACAGCGAAGCCTTCTCATTTCAGGTCGCCACCGCTGACCAGGCCGAAACCGATCGCTACTGGAACGCCATTGTTGACAACGGCGGCCAAGAGAGCGCCTGCGGCTGGTGCAAAGACAAATGGGGACTCTCCTGGCAGATTACGCCGATTGTTTTGAGCGAAGCGATCGCCAGCCCTGACCCCGCCGTAGCCAAGCGCGCCTTTGAGGCGATGATGCAGATGCGAAAGATCGACGTTGCGGCGATCGAGGCGGTCTGTCGGGGTTAAGTCGTTCTGTAGGTTGAGTGAAGCGTCAGCATAACCCAACTTTCCTGATGAACCCTTTTTTAAGGGGGCGCTGATTGGGTAACTTCAATAGCGGAAATCTGGAGAGATCTCAGCAGATGTTGGGCTCAGGACGAAATCTGTATAAGCAGTAGGCCAAACTGGGAGAGGGACTTTGAAAGGTTTCTCCGGCTCCCCGCTTCTCCCTGGGCGATGGCAGTCGGCCTGTGTAATCGCCCACTATCCACCCAGGAACTCTTCTGTATGAGAGGGTTTCAATGTATCTCCTCTTAGCAGACCAATGCCCCCGCGAGCCGCTGCGGGTCGCAGGCAAAATCACCGACTGGCCGGGGCATTCCCCGGAACAGCTCAAAGCCATGCAAGCCAACCTTGAGCAACTAAAGCGGCTGAGTATAGAGGCGATCGAAGACTGAGGTGTTGCAGGCGGTCTCAATCGGCAGCGGCACCCAACACCCCTTGAGACAACGCTCCAGCCCCTAGGCTAACTCTTTAACCGATCTCTATGACGCTAACAACTCCCCTGGGACAGAGATGGTCTACGCTTAAGGCATATTTTTCTCTAGGGCCGATCTAATGCGCGTTGAAGCTTGCTGCCAGGCTCTGCTTGAACACCTCTTGCCCGATCTCGACCCCCAGCGCCAGGGAGTTTGCTTTGATGTGGGGGTGGGTACCTTTGCCTTTTATTGTGAGCTATTTGCCCGCCTGGGGTTTACCACCGTTGCTGTAGAGCCGTCCCCCACCGACAAACTGCGATCGGTCTGTCAGCAGTACCCCATTCGACTGATCGAGCAGTGCCTGTCAGACCGAGTGGGCACCCAAACCCTGCACATGGGCCAGTTTGCCAACCTGGCCAACAGCAACTTTAGCTCCCTGGCTGCCGATTGGTTTGGGGCCTCTACCACCACCTGCCAGGTGCCCACCCTCGACCTGGCGACCTTGCTAAAACAGGTGACCGCCCCCCAAATCACCGCCTTTAAGCTCGACATCGAAGGATGGGAGCCTGTGGTGATTCAGCAGTTTGCTGCGCTGCCTGCCGAACGACTACCCCAGATGGTGATGTTTGAGTACGGCGGGGGCAGCCGCCGCAGCCAGGGTGAAAAGGGCTGGTCACCCAAATTTTTGAGTGGCACCATGGACTGCTTGCAAACCCTGCAACAGCGGGGTTACGGCTTTAGCATCATGGTTGACTACGCGGCGGGCACTCAGCCTAAGGTGTTTGACCTCCAGACCCTAGCCCTGGCTCAAGAAGCACCCTTCTACCCCAATGCGGTCTACGGCAACCTGCTCTGCTTTTATCAGCAGCAGTTCGCTGTCGAACGCATTCAATCGATCTGCGCGCCCTACGGCGGCGGCTTAGCCAACTGGCTGGTCAGCAAGCTGGTGTCCTAAGGCGACTTCTGGAAAACTTTCTCCCTAATGGTGGGCAGTGCCCACCCTACAGTGGCTACAGTTGCCCGATAAAGCGGGGATCTCTTTTCTAGAAATCTCCTCAGGAAACAAGGCCAGCCTAAGCCCTAAACCCCTTGGGCCATTGCTCGGTGGAGTAGTAGTGCCAGAGAGAGGCCACTGGCTCTTCCGCCTCGATCGCACTGCCGACCGGGGCATCGGCGGCGGCGACCAGAAAGGCATTGGGGTCGGAGCGGTAGGCGGCCAGCAGGGCCTTTTCTTCGGCGGAGAGATCGGGGGAGCTATCTTGCTCAATCTCTTCGAAGGTAGCCTCAATCAGCTCCATCTGGACTTCGGCGGCGCTGAGCTCGTGGTGGGTGGCACCGTTGAGCAATTGTTCGAGGGGCTGTAGTTCGGCCACTTGGCTGGCGAGGGCTTGCAGCCGTTCCTCGTAGGTGTTGGTCAACTGCTGAAGCTCTTGCCGGTGCTGGGCCTCTTGCTGATCGAGGGTCGCTTGCAGCCGCGCGTCCTGCTGCTCTAGGGCGGTTTGCATGGCCGCCTTTTCAAGTTCAGCGGTGCGCAGTTTGGCCTGGTGAGCCTTCAGCGCTTTGAGCAGCGGCACCATTTGCCCCTTTAGGGTCATGTGCTCGACATCGAGCTGGTTAAAGCGCTCAGATAGAGTAATGTAGGCGCGACAGAGGCGGGTGTAGCGCTCTACCATCTGATTGACGTGCTGAAAGTTTCTCACTGCCGTCTCCAGGCGATCGGTAGTCATAGGAATATCCTGCCCGTCGGGGCGAGTGGAAACAGGGTTTGATTAGCCCTACTTACCACGTTTTTCTCTAATAATTCAAGCCACAGGAGATACAGTTAAGGGCCAAATTAGGCTCTGCCGACTAGACTCATTGCTGCCGATTAGTTCTCAGTCTGCCGCAGGTTGTATTTCGGGGGAGGTTTTGGTTAATGTGTCAGAATGATGGGTAGTTGTCAGCCCGTCTTCGCTCCCACTCCGGCAGTGCTGTGCGTACCTATAAAAGCCAAAAGATCGACCAGAACGCCGACTACCCCTGCCCCTGTCGTCGCAATGGGTGCATTAAGCCCATCACCCTGACCGAGGCCTTTGGCTGCGATCGCTGTCAGCAGATTTTTGTGGTTCAAGAGGATGGCTACGTGATCGAGCAGCTCTCTACCCACTACCCCTACAAACGTCTTTGGCGCTGGACGGGGCAGCAGTGGCGACTCGATCGCTCCTCCCTCAACGTCAGCTACCTGCCCCTGGTGGTGCTGGCCGCCTTTGGCATGATGGTGTTCTTTTTGCTGCTGGCTACGTTGCAAACCCCCGACGGTGCCCAGTCGGTGGCGCGATTGCTAACTACCCTGGCGGTGTCGCTGGCGGTGGTGGGCATGTTTTGGCTGGCCTCTCGGCGTTAGGCCCATGGTAAATCTCACTAGCCAGGCAGACTTTAGCGCAGCGGTTGAGCAGGTGCGCCGGGCCGGACGCGACCTGGTCGCCGCCGGGTTTGACACCCAAAGCCGTCTGCTGGAGGCGGTGGCCACCGCCATTGAAGCCAGTTTTGACGACATTCTCGAGGCCAACACCCTCGACCTGGAGGCCAGTTTAGAGATGGCGGTGCCCGAACGGGTGCTCGACTGGCTCAAGCTCACCCCTGAACGCCTGCAAACCACGGCTAAAATTCTGCGGCGGCTGGCTTACCTGGGCGATCCCCGGGGGCTGCTGCACCCCGCCCCCAGTCGGCTGAGCAAGGCCGTGGCGGGCTATGGTCAGGTGGTGCCCCTGGGGGTTGTGGCCCTCGTTTATGAGGCCTTCCCAGAACTGGCGGCGATCGCGGCGGGGCTGAGCCTGCGCACGGGCAACGGCATCATTCTCAAGGGCAGCAACGAAGCGGGCCAAACCAATCAGGTAATTTTGCAGGCCATTCACCAGGCCTTAGACTCCATCGGGCTGTCGCCCTACTGCGTGCTGTCGCTGACCGAGGAGCAGGGCGATGTCGCCCGCAGCTGGCTCTTGCAAGATCCTGGCATCGACTTAATCATTCCCTACGGTCGGCCAGGGCTGGTGCAGCAGGTGGTGCGGCAGGCCGGAGTGCCCGTGCTGCCTACGGCGATGGGCAACTGCTATCTCTACTGGTCGCCCACGGGGCAGCTCGACACCGTTACCCATATGGTGCTAGACAGCCACCGTGGAGAACCCGACGCGGTCAACGCGATAGAAAAGGTGCTGGTTCACCGAGGCGGCAATCCTTCAGCCCTGGTGCAGCTGTGCCATACCCTGTGGGATCAAGACTTTGAGGTGCTGGCCGATGAGAATCTGCTGCCCGACCTGCCCGATGTGAAACCGGCAGCGGACACCGACTGGAAGCGGCCGTTTTTGGGCAAAACGGTGGCGCTGCGCTCGGTGGACAGCGTGCAAACAGCCGCCATGCTGATCAACCGCTATAGCAGCGGCCATGCCAATGCGATCGCCACCGAATCCTACGCCGAAAGCAGCCAGTTTACTCAGCTTGCCACCAGCGCCGTCATCTATATCAATACCTCCCCCCGATTTGTGCGCAACCCAGCCCAAGCCTCCTCCATTGCCCTGGGCATGACGGCCCAGCGCGGTCGCTGCCAGGGCTTTGTAGGCCTCGGTGCCTTTGTGACTACGCAGCATATTTTGCAGGGCCTGGAGTAGTTCCCTTGGTTAGGGGTGTTGGGCCGCAGCCCCTTGGGCACGCTCTAGCGGCGTGCCGAGGGCGGCGTAGACCTCCGCTGGAGGCAGGGTCTCAAGGGGGTGGTGGGAGAGGGGCAACGCAGCAGGTCTGCTATGGTCTTGAGCAGATCGCGAAAATCGTAGGGCTTGGGCAAAAAGGCGCTGGCTCCGGCGGCAAGGGCGGCGGACTGGTAGGTGGCTAGACCGCTAGTGGCCACAATTCTCACATCGGGCTGGCGGTGTTTGAGGTGCCGAATCAGGGTGAGGCCATCCATGCCGGGCATCATGATGTCGAGCACTACCAGGGTGGGTGGG
>QBLT01000189.1 GCA_003249105.1 Leptolyngbya sp.
GGGCATGGGCGGGCAGAGCTAGGGCGGCGCTCAGGGTTAGGGCGGTGCTCAGGGGCAGAGCAACGGCCAGAATACGATGGGGCATGACGGACTCCTGAAGGGGTAAAAAAGAGAGAAAAGCTCGAATATTGGACGGGGTTTATCTACCCGCCGCAACGCGAAGGTGGGCCAACCAATTGGGAATGTCAGGCCAGTTTAGGCATGCCTAAGGCAGCTAGCAGATTACCGATCGCCCCGTCATGGGGCGATGAATCGGGAAACCTGAGCTAGCGGCCCTAGAACTAATGACTACAGACAGGCGTCGTCCTCGCCCTGGGCGGCGTCGGGTGAGCAGAGCGGGGTTGCATCTTCGCCGGGTTCGCTGGTGTCAGCGTCAATGGCCGGGGGGCTGCTCGGGTCTGTTCCAGCGGGCGGCTCGTCGGTGGGCAGGCCCAGGTCTTGGGATAGCTCTGGCGACAGGGTAAACCGCAGGTTACCGGCAACGCGATCGGCGGCGAAGGTCGGCATGCGGTTGAGGGGCCAATCAGAGAAGCCGACTTTTGCCGCAGGGGGTTCGGCCGCAGGGGGTGGTGCAACGGTAAACTCAAACGCACCGATGTCGATGCGCCCGCCCTGCACACGGGCTTCGCCGCGCTGGTCAGTGGTCAGTGGGCCAGCATAGGCGAGGTCGCCTGCATCGAGGGCGGGGCTGCTCGGCAGCAGGGCATGGGTTTGGGTGGGGCCACCGTTGTTTTGCAGCGGGCCGAGCATGGGGTCGACCCCCACTAGGTTGCCATTGACGCCGTTGGTGGGCACACCAGGGCCGGTCATACCGGCGGTGGAGCCAATCAGGCTGTGGCTGACGTTGAAGGTATGGTTGCCCTTACCAACGTACACATCAGGCCCCAATAAGCTGGCATTGTTGGCAATAATGGTGTTGTTGAAGGTATGGGTGTTGTTGCTATCTCCACCTATAGTCAAACCGCCACCTCGGTTTTGACTAGTGTTGAAGGCAATTGTGGAATTATTGAGCGTTACCGCATCATCATTACTATAAATTCCGCCACCAGAACCAGAACCAGAACCAGAACCGATAGATTGGATTGTGTTATTTGACACGGTGGAATTATTGAGCGTTACCGCATCATTATTACTATAAATTCCGCCACCAGAACCAGAACCAGAACCAGAACCGGCAGCTTGGATTGTGTTATTTGACACAGTGGAATTAACGAGCGTCACCCTATCATTGCTGTAAATTCCTCCACCCAAACCAGAACCCTCACCAGAACTAGTACCAGTGCCGGTAGCTTGGATTGCGTTATTTGACACGGTGGAATTAACGAGCGTCAACCTACCAGCGCTGTAGATTCCGCCACCATAGCCAAAACCCCCACCAGTACCAGTACCAGTACTAGTACTAGTACCAGTACTGGTACTGGTACTAGTACTGGTACTGGTACCAATACCAGCAATTTGGATCGTGTTATTTGACACGTTAGAATTATTGAGCGTCAACGGACCAGCGCTGTAAATTCCGCCACCAGAACCATCACCACGACCATTACCATTACCCACAAACTCGCCAGTACCAGTACCAGTACCAGTACCAGCAATTTGGATCGTGTTATTTGACACAGTGGAATTGTCGAGCGTCACCGTACCACGGCTATAAATTCCGCCACCAAAACCATAACCCTCACCAGTACCAAGAACATTGCCATCACCATCACTAGAAATAGTACTATCAACAGCAATTGTGATCGTGTTATTTGACACAGTAGAATTGCCGAGCGCCACCGTACCACGGCTATAAATTCCGCCACCAAAACCAATGCCAGAAGCAAAAACACGATTAGAACCAGGAGCAGAAGCAGAAGCACCAACTTTGATCGTGTTATTTAAAACGGTGGAATTAACGAGCGTCACCGCACCATCGCTGTAAATTCCGCCACCAGAACCAACCGCCTCATTGGAAATTCCGTCACCAAGACCTAAACCAGAACCAGAAAAAGAAGCATCAATCTTGATCGTGTTATCTAACACAGTGGAATTGTTGAGCGTTACCGCACCACGGCTGTAAATCCCGCCACCATAACCAGAGTATGAACTTTGGATCGTGTTATTTGACACGATGGAATTGTTCAGAGCAAGAGTGGCATTGAAAGAATCATTTTGAATTCCAGCGCCGCTATAAGTTGTATTTCCGCCTGAGACGGTCAAATTGTTGATGTTGATCGCTCCAGTGGTGACGCCACTAATGGAAAGAACTCTGTAAGCATTGTCACCGCTTAGGGTGGTTTGGTTTGCTCCCTGGCCATTCAGCGTCAGGGCACGGTCGATGACAATGGTGCTGCCGTGGGTGTAGGTCGCTGCTGCCAGGTTCACCGTACCGCCTGCATCTACCGCATTTATCCCCGTCTGCACGTTGCCCCCTGCGGCCACATTTACCACCGTAGAGGGGTTAAAGCCGTAGTTCTCTAGCTCAAGGGCGCTGCGCAGGTTTAGCGTGGTGCCATGCAGGCCATCGGCCCGGGCATTATTAATGGCGATGCCCGTGGGGCTGGACAAGGTCAGCTCTTCCACCCGCAAAAAGCCAGTGGGCAAAATCTCTAGCCGCCCAGCGGTGGCCTCGTCGCCCAGGTTGAGCGTGACCGCTATGGCCGCTGCGCCGCTGCCTACCCCTTTGGCGGTGCCAATTTCGCTGGCCACCACCACCCGGTCGGCGGTGAGGCCCATCTGGCCACCCGTGGCCTGCACATTGCCTGCCAGGGTCACACCCCCAGGGGCGGTAGCCACCGCTGCACCGCTAGCGAGCACCACGGAGCCATCGGCGGTGGTGGTCACGGTGGTGGCCCTGCCACCCCACTCCCCGGCCAAAAGGCTGGGCAGGTCAAGGGCTGTCATGCCCTCCCCGGCGGCTAGGGCCTGCACCTGCTCGGTGGGCACCGCCAGCCGGATCAGCAGCCCATCTTGAGAAATTTCTAGCAGGCCATTAGGCACCGCCGCAATTGAGATCGTCCCGTCCGGTGCCGAGAGGGTGCCCGTGTTGACCACGGTGCTGCCCGATAGGGTGATCCCCTGCCCCGGTGCCACCGTTAGGTCGGCTTCGTTGAGCACCACGCCCTCTTGACCCAAAAAGATGTAGCCCGTGGGGTTACCGGTAAGGGCGCTGTAGGTGTTAGCCCCCGTGGCGCTGAGCACCTCGTCACCAAAGGCCATGCCGCTGGCGCTGCTCACAGAAAAGGACCCGGCCAAGTCTAACCGGGCATTGCGCCCCAGCAGCACCCCGGCGGGGTTGAGAATGAATAGGTTAGCGTTGTCGCCGCCGCTCACCCGTAGCAGCCCGTCAATCACTGAGGCCTCGCCCCCCGTCACCCGCGTCAAAATGTTCATCACGTCGGGCTGGGCCAAAAAGTTGGCGATTTCGCTGGTGTTGAGGCCAAAGCGCTGGAAGCTATGGAACAAGTTGGCATCGATCTGGGTGCCGCCGTTGATAGTGTAGGTCTGGGTGGCGGCATCGAAGGAGACGCTGGTGCCGTCACCCCCGGCGGTGATCGCCGTTTGGGCCAGGGCAGAAGAAGGGGCAAACAGGGTGGTACCAGCGCACAGAGCAAACAGCCCGGCTACAAGCCAGGCCCCAGCAGATTTTTTTTGCATAGATATCTCTGAATACCCAAAAAGGTTGGATGCGAGCTAGAGGGTGAGGGCGGGACCTAGATGGAGTGAAACCGCCATGCTTGCCGGGGCGCAGCAAGGAAGGCAGGAGTCTATCTAGGGCCTTTGCATTAAGATGCCCTTGCAGTACAGCCAGCTATCAGTTGTTTACCCATCATTTTGTCGCGTAAAGCCCCGGATGCTTTCGCGGATTGCCGATTCCTGCGAGTTGCTACTTAGGTCTAGGGCTGACTGTGGTGGAACTATCCATGTAGAAGCGCCGGAAGCATAGAGGGCAGTATGCGATCGGCAATTTGTGGTTAACCATTACCGCTTAGCTGTAAGGCTGCAAGTAATATTGCGGGCTGTTGTGTCTAAGCCCGTTACCGTGGACGCCCGCCGGTTCGGCAATTACTCCGGACGGTGGGGTCACTCCTGTGTTTTGATAGAATGCTGTTTGTATCAACCCAGAGCCAGAGCTCAATGCCAGTAGATAGCCCGCCCGCTCCCCAGCCGCCCCTAGTGCTCGACACCCTGACTAACCCAGGGTTGCCCAGCGACGAATGCCCGCGTCGGGCACGCATTCAGCTTGATCTGCTACTGCTGGCGATCGAGGCCCTCGACCTCGGCGGTGGCGAAGCCATGTTGGGCACCGCCCGCGACCTGGGCCTAGAGGGCTTGGTCAAAGGCCGGGTTCACCTGTGGTTGCTGCGGGGCACTAACCCTATGCGCCGCTATAGCCAGCGGCGTCCTTTAGATATCGAAGAGGCCAAAGCCCTGGTGATTATCATTTGCACCCTGTCACGACGGCTGACGGTGGTGGTGCGCCAGCTGCTGGTAGGCTATCAACAGCTGGCCGACAAACAGCTCTCCCCGGAGCACCACTTTCGCTTGGCCGACTACCTGAGCCGCTTTCGCAGCCATTTTCGCGCCCGCATGAACCCGCGCCGTGCCGGAGTGATTGCCTACAGCAGCGACGAAAAGCTCGATGAACTGGCCCTTGAGCTTTTGCAAGAACTGCTGCTGTGCGCGGGGGTGCTCGGCCCCCAACGCCTGTGGAATAGCCTGTTTGACGGAGAAGTATCATGACCGTTCAACGGCAATACACCCTGCCCCACTGCAACCTGGTTTTAGAGGGGCTCAGCGCTGACGCCAACGACCCTCTGTCGCCCCTGGTGGTACTAATGAATGCCGAGTGCCACCTGCCCGGTGCCACCGATGCCACTCTAGCCGGGGGGCGCGAATTTTTAGACAGTTTAGTGGCGGCTGTGAGCCGCTACGGTCAGCAGCTGCTCAGCGGCGTGCCCTACCCGAGGGCGACGGGGGCAGCGCCCCCCCTGGTAGAGATCAAGCCAGGGGGGCTCCCCTACCACCACCACCTGATTGTGCAGCAGCAGCCCCTAGGCCAGCCCGTTAGTGACGTCAACGCGCTGCCGCCGCTGGATGTCAGGCTCACCACAGTGCAGTTCTATGACCTGATGGAAGCGGTTGATCAGCTCCTGGCCGACAGCCAAACGCTGCCCGACATGAAGGCCCAATTTCAGGCGGTGTCGCGGCGGCTGGTGCGGCCTACTGAACCCATGACAAAGCGGGCGGCCCCTGCGGCCTTGGGAGCTGCTGCCCTGGCTGCTGCCGGACTGGCCCTATTCTTTGTGCCCCCACCCAAGTTTGAACCCACTCGCCCAGAATCTGAGGCCTCGACCCCGGCAGCAGCTAGCGCCTTGCCTGGAGAGCCTCCCAACGCCGACAGTGAATCACCTGACGCGGCGGTGGCTCCTGATGGCGATGGCCTAGACCGTTTAGAGAGCGCCCCGACAATTACCGACACGGCCACCATTGCCCTGTTGCAGTCTGATGTGACCCAGCGGTTACAGGAGGCCTGGGCCGATGCGCCGCGACCCAGCGGCGACCTGACCTATCGCATTGGCGTTTCTGAAGACGGCGATATTTTGGGCTATCAGTACGAGAACGATCTGGCACTCGAAGAGGTCGATAACACCCCGCTACCCAAGCTCACCTTTGTGCCGGTGGCAGGGGCAGAGCCGGTGCGGGAGCGCGTGGCCCAGTTTGTGGCGACCTTTACCCCCGATGGAGAAGTACGGTTAGAGCCAACAGCAGCCACGACTGAAGCCGATGCCTCCGATGCCGAAGCGGCTGAGGCTGAAACCCCTGGAGCCGACGCGGCTGAACTGCCCGCTCTGGAGGAGAAGGTGACCGATGGCGATCGCATTCGCGAACTCAACAGCACTCTCTACGACAGCATTTTGGCTGAGCTAGAGCCCCTGTCGGCCAACGAGGATCTGCGGTTTCGGGTGCGTCTGACTGAGGCAGGCGAGGTGGTGGGCTATGAGCCCGTCAACGCCGCCGCTGGCCTGCTGGCCAACGAGACCCCCCTGCCCAAGTTAGTTAACGCAGCCGACAGCACCGCCAATCAGGCCGACTTTCAGGTGGTGTTTACCGAGAGCGGGGTGCTAGAGGTAAACCCCTGGGATGGCTGGCCCCAATAGCTCGCCTTTTAGCGCTGCCGATACCCTTACGATGCTGGCCCCATGTTTCTAGCCCGATCGCACCATGGCTGATTCCCCCAATCTGCCACCGTTGTCCTCAGAATCTGCTCCAGCGGCCCCTCGCTCGGTGCCACAGCCTGCGCCTCAGCCCCGGCGATGGGCGGGGCTGCACAGGCTGTGGACTCTGGTGGTGCGGCTGATTATTTTGGGTGCTGGGGTCAGCCTGGGCTGGCTAGTGGGAATGCTGGTGGCCCAGGCGCTGCCCTCCCGCAATCCCGAACCGCCGCTGACGGAGGTGGCCCTGCGCCAGGGCAGCCAGACGGTGCGCAAACTGCGGCAGCTGCCCCGCTGGTGGCAGGGCGATGGCCCAGTTGATGGCGATGTTGATGGGGTGGCTCCGGCATCGGACTCTTCCCCGACAGCAACATCTGAAACCACGGCGGCACCGCAGGAAGAGCCACCGGTACCGCAGGAGGAGCGCGATCGCATTCAAACCGACCTCACCGCCCTGCGCCAAGATCTCACTAGCCTCAATGCCCGCCTAGCCGAGCTAGAAGCCAGCCTGGGCACTACCTCCAACGGCACCCTTGAAGATCGTCTACAGCGCCTCGATCAGCGCCTTGGTGCCCGCGATAATGGGGCCAGCGGTAATTCAGCCAGTGAGTCCCCGACGCCTGCTGAACCCGAGCCGGCACCCCCTGAGCCATCGCCGGAGACAGCACCAGCAAATCGGGTTCCCTACCAGGAGCCGCCCTTTCCGCTAGTGCGCGATCGCGTCGTCTTGCCCAGCGCCCTGCTGTTTGAGCCGGGTAGCAGCATTCTCACCCCCTCTGGCCAGCAGCTGCTCGACAGCATTGCCGCCGATTTGGGCCGCTACGGGGCAGCGACCCTGCTGGTGGGCAGCCATACCGATGGGGCCTCATCCTCTGACCTAGCCGGGCAGCTCACCCTGCAACAGGCCGTGGCGGTGCAGCAATACCTGAGCCCTCAGCTAGAGGGCGGCGGCGTGCGCTGGGTGCCGGTGGGCTATGGTCAAACTCGCCCCACCGCGGTAGGCACCACCCCCGCCGACCAGCAGCGCAACCAGCGAGTCGAAATTGGCATTGTGCCCGGTAATTAACCCATGCGACTTGTATTTTTTGGTACCCCTCAGTTCGCCGTGCCCAGCCTCCAGCGGCTGCTGGCCGAGCCGGGGTTTGAGGTGGCCGCCGTCGTCACCCAGCCCGATCGCCGCCGGGGCCGGGGCAACCAGGTAGATGCTTCGCCCGTCAAACAGGTCGCCCTCCAGGCCAACTGTCCAGTGCTGCAACCCACCCGCATCAAAAAAGACGAGGCCACCCTCACTACCCTAGAAACCCTTCAAGCCGATGCCTTTGTGGTGGTGGCCTACGGGCAGCTGCTCTCCCAGCGCATTTTGGATATGCCTCGGCTGGGCTGCATCAACGGCCACGGCTCGCTGCTGCCCGCCTACCGGGGCGCGGCCCCAATTCAGTGGTGCATCGTTAACGGCGACACCGTCACCGGCATGACTACCATGCTGATGAACTTGGGCATGGATACCGGCGACATGCTGCTCAAGTCATCCCTGCCCATTGGCCTGCTCGATACCGCAGGGGAGGTGGCCACGGCCCTGGCTCAGCAGTGCGCCGGGCTACTGGTAGAAACCCTGCACGGCCTGGCCGATGGCATTCTCAACCCGCTCCCCCAGGATGACGCCCTGGCCACCCACGCACCGCTGATTCAAAAGAACGATTTTGAGCTGAATTGGGAAAAGGCAGCGATCGCCCTCCACAACCAGGTGCGCGGCTTCTACCCCAACTGCGTCACCACCTTTCGCGGGCAGCCGCTAAAGGTCATGGCCACGGCTCCCCTGGGAGAGCCCTACTGGGCAGAACTGCCCCCAGAACTGGTGGCGATGCGGCAGGCGGTGGCGGCGATCGCCGAAGCCATCCCGCAGAATTCGACACCCGGTACCATCGTCGGATTGCTCAAGGGCCAGGGCCCCCTGGTGCAGACCGGCGACGGGCTGCTGCTGCTGCGCCAGGTCAAACCCAGCGGCAAACAGGCCCAGAGCGGGGCCGATTTTGCCAACGGCAGCCGCCTGCAGCTTGGCGAATCCCTTAGCTAGGTCAACCGCCTCAACCTCTGTTGGTTGCTAAACCAACTGGACTATCTTTTCCGCAGAGATAAAAGATCGATGGAAACAGAGCCTTCAACGACTGCGGCGGTCTATGGCCCCGTGCCAGAGTATCTGCAAGCCCGCCGCGAAGTGGTGTTTTTGGTGCTGGGGGGCCTGTTCCTTGGCACTCTGGGAATGCTCAATATTCTGGGCATTAGCCGATTCATCAATATATTTACCTGGGGCGATTTTGCCGTCACGGTGGCAGTTGGGGTGCTGCCCTATCCCCTAACATTCCTCTGCACCGACCTGATCTCAGAACTCTACGGCAAGGAGCGGGCCAACCAAGTGGTCTGGGTGGGGCTGCTGCTCAATTTGTGGGTGCTGTTTGTGGTTTGGCTAGGGGGCGTGCTGCCGGGGTTTGAGGCCACCGACCCAGCTACGGGCGAGCTACTGCGTGATGCCGCCGGACGGCTGCCGGTGTTCTTTGAAATTCGCAACCTCACCTTTGGGGCAGTGACGGCCTCAATGCTGGCCTACCTGATAGCCCAGTTTGTCGATGTCTACCTGTTTCACTTCTGGAAAGAGCTGACCAACGGCAAGCACCTGTGGCTGCGCAACAACGGCTCTACCTTAATTAGTCAGCTAGTCGATACCATCGCCGTCGTGCTAATTACCCACTTTCTCGCCGGAGCGCTGCCCATTGATGCAGACCAGGAGCTATGGCCGCAGCTAATTCGCTTTATAGGCTACGGCTACCTATTTAAGCTAGTAGCCGCCTTGCTCGACACGGGGCCGTTTTACCTGGGCGTGTTTTGGCTGTCCAACTATTTGGGCTTAGAATCTCCCGTTGCCAAAATCGCAGTGCATCCTCCTGAACCAACAGGAGCAAAACTAACCGATGGCTCCCAATAGTATCTCTTTAAACTTGCTCTTTATAATTTTCACCACAACGAGGTAAGTAAATTGCCATAAATAAGAGGTAAGTAAATTGCCATAAATAAAATGATCAAATGTAGGTTGCGGTTAGTGAAGCGTAACCCAACACCCGCACAGGTTACGCTTCACTAACCGCAACCTACAAATACACATGGCAATCTACCTAGCAGGTAAAGCCTGAATCAGTACAGCCAAAGATACCAGCATTCAAACCGATCAGACATTTTTTCATTTTCCATTCTTCTATCTTTGTTCTTTTCCCCCAGCTCCAGGCCCAGTAGATCGATCTCAACATGAAGCTCAAAATCAAAAAGACCCATGACCTAGCTATTCTTCCCACCTATGCCCACCCAGGAGATGCCGGAATGGATCTCTACTCCGTTGACGAGGGCACTGGTCTGTTAAGAGGAGATGCATCTAAACCCTCTCATGCAAAGGATTT
>QBLT01000018.1 GCA_003249105.1 Leptolyngbya sp.
CCCCCTTTCCCTCTAACTCCGCCATCGCCATACAATCGCTCAACTACCTCTGCCAGCTCCTCGCTTTGCTCAACCAGGGCAAACTTGCGCACGGTAGACCAGTAGGGGAAATGGCAGTTGGCGCTGTCGATCAGGCTTTGGTAGAGGGCAGTAACGCGGGGCTGGTGCCACCAGTCGGGCTGGGTGAGGTCGAGGCCCCAACCCTCAACCTGGTGGCGCAGGGCATCGAGGTCAGGAACGATCACCATGGCGCAGAACTTGTGGTTGGCACCAACGGTAATGGCCTGGGCCACCAGGGGGGAGGCCGTTAATTCTTGCTCTAGGGGACGGGGGGAGACGTATTTGCCGGTGCAGAGCTTGAACAGGGCTTTTTTGACCCCGGTGATGGTGAGAAAGCCGTCGGCGTCGAGGATGCCGAAGTCACCGGTATGCAGCCAGCCCTCGGGGGTGAGGACGGCGACGGTGGCGACTGGGTCGCGGTAGTAGCCCTGCATGAGAAAGGGCGCGCGCACCAAAACTTCTTGGTCGGGGGCGATCGCAACTTCGACGCCGGGGATGGGCAGGCCGACGGTGCCGGGGCGGTTATAGCCCTCGCGGGTGTAGGTGAGCACGCCGCTGGTTTCGGTGAGGCCGTAGCCCTGGTAGACGGGCACCCCCGCCGCCGAGAAGAATTTCACCAGATGGCCAGAAAGGGCGGCACCGCCACAAATACAGGCTTTGAGCCGACCGCCAAACACCTCGCGCCATTTTGGGAAGACCAGCCGTTCGGCCAGCTGCAGTTGCAGACGGTAGAGCTTTTGGGGCGGCTGAGCCGGGTTGAACCGAGCCGTGAGCTGGATGGCCCAGATCAACACCCGTCGGTCGAAGCGGCTGAGGTGGTGAGCGTGATCGAGAATGCGCTCATGAATTTTCTCTAGCAGCCGGGGCACGGTAATTAAAAAGGTGGGCTTGACCCGACGCAGGTGCTTGATCAGGTGGTTAGGGTCTGAGAAATAAATGCTGTGGCCCCAGGCCAAGTGCCCATACAAAAACACCCGAGCAAAGATGTGGTTGAGGGGCAAGAACAGCAGGGCCACTTCGTCGGGGCCAGGTTGAAGGTTGGGATAGCTCGAAAACGAAGCCAGCACGTTGGCAGAAATGTTTTCGTGGCTGAGCATTACTCCCTTGGGGCGCTTGGTTTCGCTGGCAATGTAGATGATGGTGGCCAAATCGGCGGGGGCGATCGCATCCGCTAACGCCTGAACCGCCTGAGCTGACCACCGCTGGTTCCCCCAACGGCGCACTTCTGCCAGAGAGCACACCCGCAACGCCTGGGGCATCGGCATCGGCGGACAGGGTTGCTGCGCCTGAGCCTCACACAACAAGTGAGGAATCTGCAAACAAGCATCAGGGGACGGGATAGGCTGAGCATCTCCAGGGTTTGCCCCCCCACCTTCCCTATCGCCCCAACTCCCCAACTCCATCACTCCCCAATTAGCACCAGCCTGCCAATCGTCGGGCACCTCGGCCACAATCACGGTTTTGAGGGTGGGCACCTCCCACAGGTAGGGGCGAATCTGGTCGAGGAGATCTAAGTTAGACACCACCAGCAGCGGCGCTTCGACCTCTTGCAAAATCAGCAGCATGTTTTCGATGGTCTGGGTGAGGTCGATGGGCACGTTGACAAACCCGGCCAGCAGGGTACCGAGGTCGGCGATCGCAAACCCCACATCGCTGTGCATGATCAGCGCGACGCGATCGCCCCGCTGCAACCCAAAAATTTCTAACCCCAGCGCCACCTCTTCCACCATCCGACGAAAGGCATCGGTAGAAAAGGATTGCCAGCTTCCCTTGCGCCACTGGTTAAGGGCGCGATCGTTGGCAACAGTTGAGCCATGGACACCATTGAGTAAAGACGGCAGGGTGCGGTGAAGCATGTCAGGGCTGGGGCTGGCAATTTCCGCCGGGATACTCGTTTCGAGCCGGCTTCCATTTTTGGCATGCCATAGGCTATGCGCTTCGCGAAACGCGAGATTGAAGAGAATTGGATTAGTCATAGCGGCTGGGAAGTGAGGGGATGTAGACCGAAAGCGGTGACCCGTTCGCGTTTGTGTGACTTGATTAACTGAATTAAAAATGGGAAAAATTGCCAAACGTTTTCCTTCGCCAGCAGACGACGGAGGAACTAGAAGAATGGACAAACTATCGGTGACCTAACCCTAGGTAAGCCAACTGCCGTGTTTAATGGCTTTGAAGCGGGGGCGATAGCTAAAGGATTAGGCCTGATGCGTGGGGCATTTATCCCTTAGCCTATTTCCTGATGTTTTGAAGTCGGCAATTGAAGTTTAAACTCTCCATACCTCAATCAATCCTTTCAGCATCGGTTTTAGTCGATTACCGGCAATATTTGATTGAAGCTGGCGCAGGAGATTTTATTATTTAATTGTCTTTGATCGTCTAACCCACGGCTCAAGGGAGCCATATTCTGTCAAAGGTGCCACAAAAAAGCCTGTTCACTCCTTTGAAGACATCCATTATTTCACTTAATTATAGCTTTCCAATATCTGCCCCACCCATAATTGAAATCTATCGCAAATAACTTTTGTAAAGATTGGACTGCCAGATGTTTTGAATCTGCGCAAATGCTTAGACCAGCTCTCAGATGCGTTGCCAAACCCTTTGGGATCACGAGGAAAGAATAGAAAAGTTCACTTTTCCACACTACTCACTCAGTCTTTTGGATAGGTGATAAATAGAAACAGCCATCTCAAATTGAATGTCTCCAAGGCAAATTGCCTATACCGAAAGGAGTAAGCTGACAACGTATGGTTTTTTGCTCCATTAAAATCTCATTTTGAGACCAGCTTGCCCAAATATCAGTCTTAAATCAAGACTTAAGGGACTTGCTTTTGAGAATTGCTGCTTCTGGATGTAGCGAAGAGAGAGGCTGAAGGCGTTGGGGTGCGATCGCGTCTACGCAAACACTTCCCCTGGCCTTAGCTAAACCGCATGGATCGATCCACCTATTCTTGCCTTAAGACCCATTAATCTTATTGCCAGTCTTGCCAGAAAGCCCGAAGGACTAGTGGTGAGACAATGTACTCTTGATGATTCTTGTAGTGCCGCTGCGAGTCGAGCTGAGGCGTGTCGGCTACCCTTGTGTAATGACAAAGCGCACCTCCTGGAGCTTAGTCGCCCGATGCGAGACACCTCAATGGGGTTCGAAAAGGCCCAAAAATTTAGTCCAGATTTAGTCCTCTAAAAAAATCAGAACACCCACAGGCTTCTTTTTGCGAGGGTTTCGGGCGCTTGATTGTTTGCGTGATAGGCAACTATTCAAGCCCGCCGCTTCAGGGCTTCCGTTGTGATTTCTAGCATATTTTGTCCGTTCTGGACAAAATATGCTAGAAAAAGTACGCAGACAAAATATGCTAGACAAAGTTCTGGCATCACTGTTGAGGAAGCAAACTCTCTATTATATCCCCTGTGCTATAGCTAGAGGTCAGCACTCTCTCAAGGGTTGGAGGTCTATTTTGTTTGCCGGGTTCAAGCTTGTTCCACCGCGTAAGCAGATCGCCTATGGCGTCAGCTTTCCAAGCTTCGTCGAAGGTTGGGCCGTAAGGGCGCGTATTCTCTGTGTCGAACTCTATGCCGCACCTTCCACATTGACCAGGCTGAGACCAAAATCTGAGAACTGGTTGCCTAGAATTGCACCAGTAGCAAGATAACCGCAACCGCCGTTCATGGCGGCGGCACATACAGACATCGCGGAAGGACCAAATCAGTAAGTCATGTACTGGCTGACCCAAACTCCTTTGCTCCTGGTAACAAGCAGGACACCAAGCACGCTGTAAACGTAAGACCGAATCTTTTTTTACATATCCTTTCAGAGGAAGCGTCGTGAGCAAGTGGAGATCTTTTCGCTTGGTCAACTCCGCTAGCGCAGATACAGTTGCTTCGGTTTCCTTCGACATATCGAGCCACTTGCCGATATGCACATGGGCAGGAGTGACATTGTTTCTGACTACTGTATCTATTTTATAGACGCTCCTTTGAGAGCGTGTGTTCTTCCACTCAGAGCCAATTAAAGGATGGACAAAACGGTAAATTAGGACACATATATCAAGGCAGTGAGCTTCTGCCAGGCGCATGGCATAGCTTGCAAGACTTTCACAATATGGGGTTCCCAGGCCTTCTGGCTTCAAGGAGAAGAGCTTACTAGGCTCTGGAATATCAAGCTTCTGCATCGTTGGATCTAGGTAAAGTCAACCCGTTACAGACTGGGGCTCAACAGAATGTTCTAGCTGGCATTTTTGTCATCACCAACTTTCCGACGTTTGGGCTTGGGCTCTCCTACTCGCCGGGGTTTGGGGGACTTGGCGGCAGATGGTGCGCTGCTTCTCACCTCGGGTTTTAAGTCGATGATTGGATCAAGCCCCAGTTCAATACGAAAAGCATCTCGTGAAATAGACGCTTCCAGAACTTGTTCCCCTTGACGAATCTCACGCTCCATAGTTGAGCAGGCATTGAGTGAGTAGGCGTATTTCTCTAGATCAGTCAAATTTATGGTTTTAGCGTTACTTTTGTTGTACAAAGTGCCTGCAAAGGTACGTAGCAGCCAATCCTTCAGAATGCCAACGCATCCAAGACTTCTTTCGTAACAAAAATCCCAATTAGCTATAAGGTCTGGCTCTTCTTCTAGGGGTAAATGTCTTTGAAAAGTACAAATAATGTTTTTGAACACTTTTACGTCACTAGAAGACTTTGCTCGATAGCGAGGATAATGAATTTCTGTACTGCGACGACACAACTGACCACTAAGATTTCGTAAGTGAAGAAGCTCATAAGTGCCTACTAAGAGTATGGGAATTCCAGCCGAATTGGCAATAGACTTAATGCAATCTGCTTGCTCGTGTAAATGTCTCGCAGTAGAAACTCTGCCAAGATTTTGGGCCTCATCAACGTAAAAAAGTTTAGGTTGTCGATATTGCAAGTTTTTTTCGAGAAGCAGTCGTAATCTTGCCTTGGTAGCATGATGAACATTCATTCGAGCTAATAAATGATCATCACGATCTACAAGAGGGTCGTTTAATACCTCAAGTGCCCTCACATAGAAATCTTTCCAATTGAAATTACGCAGATCTGGTGTGGGAGCTTCAAAGCCAGCAAACAAGATCTTGCCTTTATTCTCTTCGTATTCTTTTATAAACTCACTAGTTAACCTTTGAACTGTTCTTGACAGGAGAGTGGTTTTTCCTACGCCAGTCGGGCCAAAAAGGAAAGTAACTGCTGACCCGGCAGGCTCACTTAATGATGTCACCAGTCTTTCTGCTGCCTTGATTAAATTAGGATGTGCTACCGTGAAATCTTGAAAATACTTCACTTTATTCTCAATTGAATCTTTAATAAGATCTGGGGGGAAGCGATCTTGAATTGACATTAGTATTCTCCATAGATTTCAAATTCTTCTTCGGCTTCATCTTCAAGGTATCGTTCTACCGTTGGCAAAATTTGGGAATGATTTTGCTCTATGTCTGGCAGCACATAGAGGCGGACTTCCTCAGAATCATGAGGTTGAGTTTCTTGGGTGTCATGGGGTATAGGCAAAGTCTCTGAAAGACCACCCTCAATCACCCGTAGCACAGTTTGATTGTCAAGCGCCTTGAGTCGTTGCTTCAGTAAGACTTCGTGTTTGTCTATATCTTTCAAGAACTGGGCAAGCTCTCTGTCCGAGATCTCTGTATTTTTTCCGATCTGCTTTTTTCGCTTTTTAACTTCCTCACTAGCTAATTGGACTTCTTTTTCTGTACGGCCATTTAAGACGGAAAAGTAACCAGAAGTACATTTAACCCATTGATTTCTTGCGTACGCGTAAGCAATCCCGATATTGAAGGGATCGTACCTCACCTCAATTTTTTGCTTCTCCAACATGGGGTCTCGAAAAATATCGTTCCAATACCAAATGTTGAAAATTTTGATCCCTCTAGTGGGCTGAATTTTGCGTGTATCTGGCTTTGGGGCAGCTAGAGTAAGAATTTTGAAGTTCTCGTTATACTCAATGCGACGATGTTCACGCTGTCCACCGATCGCTAGACCGCTGGTATAGGCATCACAAGGGCTTTGATCCAGAGCTGGGTGCTTTTCTTGGTCGTATACTTCGTACAACCAGGTGCAAAGGAATTTGTAGAGGTCAGGCAAGTTCCACAGGGCATTTCGCTTAGGGTCAACGGTTTTAGTGGTTTGCCGATTTTTTCTTCCCTGAGTATTGCCCTGAAGGTTGTACAAAAACTCCTGGTTATTAGTGCCAAACATCCGTTCGACCAAGGTGCCGAAGCGGGCAAAAGCAGGAGGGCGATATTTAAGGGTGATCTGGTAGAAAGCAGCTAGGTTATTGAAATAAATGCTGTGAAATTCTGAGCCATTGTCTACGACTATGGTTTGGGGTAGACGCTTGAAACGACTTACGCAGATGCGCATAACCATCATGCAGGTGCGGTAGCTGGGCGACTCATAGGTCACGTAGGCTGCCAGAATGCGGCGACTGTAGGCGTCAATCATCAGTGTGAGCCAAGCTTGGTTAGCAAGTTCTTGGGGCTTACTCAGTTTGTCAACGCTGATGTTGCAAAGGCTCAGCGATTCCAAGGAGCTGAGTAGCTCAATATCCATTGGAGTGTGGTCGATATGGACAATCTCAAAGGGGCGGCTGCCGTGCTGTGGGGTGGTCCGAGTCAACTCCCAGTACATGAGCTCTTTTTGGATTGCGGCGCGTTTGCCCTGGCGCGATCGCGTTTGCTCTGCTCCAGATCGTCGCTTTACCGCGTTATAAAACGAAGCCCGGCACGGCAATACCCAGTCGGGGTGCTCTTCGGCAAAGTCAGCCTTAAACGTCTTGAAAACACTGTGGGCGTTCCGTTGCTTGATAGTTTCGTAGTGCTTTTGGATGTAGGAATCCATATACGCCAGGACTTCGGCGCTAATCTTAGGGACTCGATTGCCCTGTAAGCGGCGGTTAGGGACAAGCCCTACAAGACCATTGCCGTATTTCCTCTCAGCTGCCCTATAGCGATCGCGCCATCGCTTGACCGTTCTTGTGGGGCATATAGGTGCAGATTCACCTAGGTAAGGTTGAATGGCCTGGTAACGCTCGTAGGCATCTTCCATTGCTTTAGGGCTGGCCTGACGCAGAAGGTCGTTGACGGCTGCTTGAAGTTCGTCATGGTGGCTTACCTGATCGACAGCGGTGATTTCTCCCCGGTCGATCAATGCATCGAGCTGTTCGTTATTGAGGGAGACCATCTGCCCATCAGCCTGCTGAAGCGAGGTTTTATTAGTTCCGGTATTGCTGATCTCCCAAACTTCACCATCCCAGTTGAGCCTGACGCCAATGGAGATCTGGATGCGCTGGAAACCATCAGGGGAGGTAGGGGCCTGAATCAGCTGGGCCTGAACGTAGGCCAAGGCGATCGTCTCATTTAGAAAGACTTTGACCGCGTGATGGTTAGAGAGCTTGCCGCTGTAGAGGTCAACGTAGATCTGCCGGGTGGCAATCAGGATGTAAATGTCGTCTGGGGTAGCCCCGGTATCGGCCCCCAGCAAATCAGCTAGGGAGAGCCCTCGGCGCTCTTCAACCAGGTTTTGCACAGCCGCCACAGTGGTCGGTTCAATGACTGGGCTGTCAAATCGCAGATAGTCGTCTAGCCAGGCTATGTTGTCCTGGAATTCCCATGAGACCTCGACATCTGACCAGACGCGGAAGGTTAGGCCAAAGCGGGCGGCGTACTCCTCCCCTGGTGGGCAGCGCCAGACGCCATCTTCGTCGCGACAGTAACGGTTGGGTTGAGTCTGCGCCAGCTTCTCTAACTCGGCTTCCGGCTTGCACTCCTCCCAGCTAGCCCCATTGGCCCTAATTACAAAGAGATCAGGGGTGCTGACAACGCGACAAGGCCTCCCGCTCCTGGCTTTGTAGATGAGCTCCACGCCGCCATGGGGCTGGTCGTAGTATTCCAAAACTTCGTCATCAAACTCTAGCTGGATGATGCGGGCTAGCTCAACTCGGTGCGACTCAAACTGAATCGTCACTCCCATCTTTTTGCTGGGGTAGCGGCCAGAAACGTTTTTGCGCCCACCCTGCACCGCTCGGGCAGGGGGATTATGGCGTATGGCATCAATACGCTGCTGGACCTCTGGGTTGAGCCCTTGTTGGTGGTACCAAATACGAAGATCTGAGTCAGTCAGCATTCAGCCAAGCTCAAATGCAATGCCCCACTACCATAGCAAACGCAGGGACGCTTTGCCACAAATACGCTAAAGCGCAAAAGGGCTAAATGGCTAAATGGCTAAAGTGCAAAAAAGCTAAATAGCTAAATGGCCAAAGCGCTTAACTCGAAGTTGACCTGAATTTCGCTAACACCCCGTCTTTATCGCCTATCGGCGCTAAGCCTTATACTTGCCAAGGAAGGGTGTCGCATTATGCGACATGTACCAGGCTTAGGTGCTCGCACCGGGAACTGCTTATAGATCCATGTAAAGTACAAAGTTTCCATGCGGGTTGATGGGGTCTCTGGGATCCCCTAGGTATTTTGGAGAGTAGACAAAGGTTCATTCCGATGGGCAAACCGATTCGCGAAGTTAGGGGACGCATTCCTCAAGATCTCAAGATTGCTTTTGAGGTAGCCTGTGCACGCCTAGAGGTTAGCCAGGCCAATGCGCTTGAGGATGCTATTAGAGAATGGCTACTAAATCGAAGCCTTCCCATTAGCGAGCAGCCCCTAGAAGTAGAGTCAGCTAAAAAAACTTCTTCGAGCCCTTAGACTCATCCGTATCTTCCTGAGTTTGTACATAACTCTCATGGCTCATGATCAATTGACAGCATTACCGTGAATCCCTTACGGGGCGCGGCTAAGCTGCATTGATTGCTCGGCGTTTAGAGAGGAAACAAGACAGAGTTATTTCAAAACTACGATGTTGCTATCTAGGCCCTGACGAGAGATTTCAAGTCGAGAGTTGTGGGATAGCTTACCCACAGCGATTGGTTCGACGTTGAATGGGAAGAGGGTAGGGGCTTGAACAATAATGTTGAGCGGGCTAGAGCTAACATCGCTGGCTCGTAGTGATGCCTCTATCAGCCATAGAGAAACTTGGCTGTCTGCTATGGGGTAAGGCGAGACAGGGTGATACACCCCTTTTTCTGGGGTGTCTTTGAGGACTTGCCAGTCAATGAAGGTTCGGAGTACACGCCGGGCAGCACGGGATACCGTCGAGCGTTCTCCTAGCTGCTCGTAGATGCGTCGATAGACTTGGGATGCGGCTACGGAACCCTGCAAATTGATCAGGCGACCCACAGTCTCAGCCATGAGCTGAAAAAAGGGATAGGCGACCATAGCCATGCCCCAATGAATCGGCAAATGCTGGTCAGAGGGTAGAGTCTGTAGGTGCCGCAAGCCTTCATCCCTAAGGGGTTCCAGATCAGATGGGACTGAAACCCAAATCCGCATCAGATTGTTGATCGCTTTGCGACGATTGGTTTGGGCTTTGGATGTTGTCCCCACAGAGAGGTGTTTCCGCAACAGCAGATCCAGCTCGCCTCGAATTTCTGCTTGAGGGGCGCTGTTGAGTTGAAGCTGGGCTGTTCGCTCTAGCCAATCAAGTTGGAGCCGCTGGCTTAATCCGACCGAGACAGGTTTGTTCATGCTGGGGCAAGATCGAGCTGAATGTAGGGGACAATGACTTCTTCTAGGGAAATACCGCCGTGGCACACGATGGTTTCCTCAGTATTTACAAAGGCTCGCCTGGAGGGTGCGAATAGGGCTTTGTAGTCATTGGGCAGTCCAGTAGAAGGCCACTCGATAGTATCAGGATACTGAACTTTGATTTGGTCTCTCAGCTGGGTGTTCGGGTAAACCCTGACGCGCTCTCCCCGTTTATCGGCGATCGCCCCCTCTTTGGGGTTACCCATCCCCGTTGCCTCGATGTTGCCATGGTCAGCGGTGAGGAATACCTGAAACCCCTGCTCAAATAGCATCGTCAGCAGATCGCGCATAAAGCCCGTTTCTGCCCAGAGTTTCACCTGGTTGTGCATACCTACGGTGCCTAGGGTCATGCCATGCATGATGTCATCGACCTGGTTAACCACCAAACCTACGGCTCGGAGCTTGGGGGACGCCAATAGCCTTTCTACATCAGCAAGGCTTTCCAGATTGCCCAATGCCTTGAGATAGCCAACATTTTGAGGCATCAGTCCTTCGTTGACCCAGAATTTTTGCCACTGGTCGGGCTCTTTGCCGGTGTGGTGGATGCTGGCTGGAAACTCATCGGGCTTACTCCCAGAGAACAGGGCCTGTCGCGACACCGAAGTGGTGGTCGGCAGCCAGGCGAAAACCCCGGTTTCTTGGATATTGAGATGGGGCATCTGCTGCCTTAGCACCCGTCGCAAGATAAGCCATTGGTCGAAAGCCAGACCGTCGAGCACTAGGAGAGCAACTTTGGCATCCTTTTTCCCCATGGCACCTCGGCTCAGGCTCTGGGGAACGTGGTGTAGCATCACAGGCTTATTGGTGAACTGAGAATAGAGTCCCTTGTACTTCTCATGCACCCAGGTCAAAAAACTGGCGTCAACATGGCTCTGTAGTGTCTTGTAGTCTAGTGCCAGTGCTGCTCTTTGCCCGTGAGAACTTTGATGCCACAGCCCGATTAGTTCAGCCCAGCTTTGGACAAAGGCAATCCACCGCTCATAGCGGGCATGAGGATCTGGAATTTCTTGCTGGAGGGTTTGTAGTAGCTTTTCGAGTCTTTCTTGGCGATCGCTAGCTGGATCTAACCTGAGCCCAGCCCTGAGCCAGATATTGTCGGGAATGGTTCGGGGCTTGCCGTGGAGATTCGTGAGGCTAATGGGCTGGAGAAAGCCTTCTAGGAAGAGATTATCCACGTAGACCCTGACAGGCTCATGGTCGAGGGGGAGCAACACGGGTTCTGGGATGCCGTAGAACCCTGGTAGGTCTGAACTGATGCCATTTTGCACCAGCTGCCGTTGAACGAAGGGCAGCCAGCGGTCTTGCAGGAACATAAAGAAGGCTGCCCGGTTCGGCAAAATCTCTTCCAGGGGCCACTGGGCTAGCTGGGGATTTTTTTGTAACTGCTCGATCAGCCGCGAGTCCAGGAGAGAAGGCACCGTCAGGTTTTGGTAGTGGCGCTTCAGCAGCTTTTCTAGCAGGTCGGCGGGCTCTTTCACCCGCTCCGGCACCCAATCAAACACATGCTCTAGCAAAAAATCTTTGGTGGCGTTCTCTCCCAGTGGCTTGGAGAGTATATTGGCTCCAGCCGCTTCTAGAGCATCAAACTCGGCTGGATTGAGGGTTTTGATAACGGGATAGCTGAGCTTTGGGAACAGGGCTGGCAGAGAAAGAGTAATTTGACGACTAGATAGCACTAAGTCGTAGGGAAGATTGCCGAGTTCGGCCTGCGCCCCCAAGAGAACAACAACCAGGTTAAACGAGCGGTTGGCCTCCCACTGGGGCCGGTATTTGGACTCCAGAATGAACCGGAAGGTAATGGCATCGCCATAGGGCACCAGCTCCAAGCCTCTATGCTCTAGGGCTTGCTGCATGGATAGCTCAGTCAACAGCCGATCTTGATCGGCCACCCAGGTAATGGGCGAAACCTCGGTAGCAAATTCATTCAAGATGAGATCGCGCCAAGTCATTCCGTCACCCCTCCACGATGCCCAGCATCAGCAAGGGAGACAGCTCTGGCTGAACATCTGCGGCACTGTCTAGCTTAGCTAACCAATCGGCTTCTTCCTGGGTCAGTTGCTTTAGGCGATGGTCGCGCACCTGGGCTAGCCCAATCCGCTCGATTGCCTGTCGTCGCGAGGCAAAAGCATACTCCCCTTTCTGGCGTTCCTGCTGAAGGTGAGTAGTGTAATCGGCCAGCAGCGTTTCGTACAACTCCTGGCCCTGTTGCTCTGCTGCCTGCCAACTGGCTTGAAACGCCGCCGAAGATGCCTGACTGGATAAGATTCCCAGCACCTGAAGATCCTGGGTCAGCAGCTGTTCCCAAATGTGTCGGGCTGTAGGTAAAAATGTCTTACCGGTATGGCTGATAAACAGCGGCATAAAATGCTGGCGCTGTCCGTCAGGGCCAGCCAGGGCAATTTTCCACAGCGACCAGACACCCTGAATCGTAGCGGGTAGGTCGGGGATAGCCACTTGGGGAATAGGATGCCCCGGCAACAGGGCTGGTAAGCGCAGGGTTAAGCCTCGAATTTGGGGCGACTCCAGATTGAGCGAGATGGCCACATCTGGGGCGGACTGGGGCGTGAATGTAACATTGTGCTGGCGCTCGCCCGTGGGCCAGGTTAACTGCCAGGCACCCCCAGCGCACTCCGCTTGACCGCCATTTGCCCTTAGGTAGGCTACCGTCATCCGCTCGACCCAGTGAGGAATCGGATGATTGAGCACCGCCTGGGCCACCGCTGGGTCGAGGGGGGCGTCATCCTGATAGACAGCTTCCATGTCTTTAGCCGCTTGGGCCTGGGTGATCACTTCGCTGACCACAGCCTCTAACCGGGTAGTGAGAGCCTCAGGGTTCAGCAGGGTCTCTACATACAGCTCGTCGAAAAGCTCACTGGCCTCAGCGGAGTCTAAGACATCGCCAGTTTTGTCGATGCCAAATTCCTTTAGAATCACCGCCAGCTTTTCTTCTAGCACTTCCCGCACGCGGAACTCCACCGTGTCTTCTAAAACTAGGTTAAGGGCTTTAACCGGGTAAGCCTGGCCAATGCGGTCTACTCGCCCAATGCGCTGCTCCAGTCGCATCGGGTTCCAGGGAATGTCGTAGTTGACGATGACATGGCAAAACTGAAGATTGAGGCCCTCTCCCCCGGCATCGGTGGAAATCAAAATTTGGGTGTCTTCCGAAAAGGCTTTCTGCACCTGCTTGCGCTCTTCTAGCCCCATGGAGCCATTCAGGCAGACCACCGACATACCCCGATCGCCCAAAAACTCCCGTAGCATATCCTGGGTAGGCACAAACTCGGTGAAGATCAGCACCTTTAGGTCTGGGTTGGTCTCTTCCTGTTGCAGGCGATAGATCCAATCCAGCAGGGCCTCAGCTTTGGCGTCAGCCCCAGCCGCCTCGGTGCGTCGAGCCAGCTCTAGCAGTAGTTCTACCTCGGCTTTCTCGTTTTTAAGGGCTTTGAGCCGGGTAGAGAGAATGGCATCGACCTGTTCCTGCCCATCCATATCCACCCAGTCGTCGCTGACGGCAAAGGCGGGAAACAGGCTGAGCTGTTCTTCGGGTTCCCGTAGGGCGGCTAGCCGCCGTTCTAGGGTAGTGCGAATGGCGCGGGTGGAGGAAGTCACCAGCCGCTGCATCAAAATCAGCAGGAACCCAATGTAGGTCTTCTTTTGCTGCATGGCCTGGTTATAGCCGTCGCGCACGTAGTCGGTGACTGAATCGTATAGGCGCTTCTGGTCGCGGTTTTTGGTTGACCAGGCAACGGGCACCAGTTGCGTATGGCGGGGCTGAAACAGCGGCTCTCCCTGGGCATTGATCGCTCGGCGCTTTTCGGTGCGGATCACGTAGGGGCGCACTTGCCCTTGGCTAATGCTGGCAATATCTGGGAAGGCCATGGGGTCGAGCAGCGCCATCAGCCGATGGAAAGCATCGGTTTTGCCCTGGTGGGGAGTGGCCGAAAGCAGCAGCAGGTAGGGGGCGGCCTCTGCTAACCCTTGCCCGAGGCGATAGCGGGCCACCTGGTCGGTGCTACCCCCCAGACGGTGGGCTTCGTCTACCACAATCAAATCCCACCCAGCAGAAATCAGCCCTTCAAAGCGATCGCGGTTATGAGCGGCCACCTGCTCCACCGACCAGCCCTTGCGCCCATCCATAGGCTTGACCGAGTCCATGGGGCACACCACCTGGTCAAATACCCGCCAGGGATTCTCGGCTTCTCCTGACTCCCTATTCCCGGTGCCCGACTCTCCGCCGACCATCCGCTTCAGCGTTCCTAGATCTTCTGGCAGCACCAGATGGAATGTCTCGCTGAAGTGCAGCGCCATTTCGCTTACCCATTGGGAGACTAACCCTTTGGGAGCGACCACTAAAATGCGTTGTACCAGCCCCCGCAGCTTTAGCTCGCGCATCACCAGCCCAGCTTCGATGGTTTTGCCCAGGCCCACTTCATCGGCCAGCAGGTAGCGAATGCGATCGCCCGCCACGGCCCTAGAGAGTGCCTTAATTTGGTGGGGCAGCGGAATCACCGATGATTCAATGGGGGCCAGCAGCACGTCTTGGGTAAGGGCATCGGCAATGCGGGCTGCCGTGGCAATGTAGGTGATTTGGTCGGCACTGGGGGGCTGGGCGGCGGAGAGGGGTTTGAGCTGGGTGGACGACAGCCGCACAACCACATCCTGGGTGGGGAGCCAGACGCGGTAAGTGGTGTTGCCCCAGAGTGTCTGGGCTTCGATCACCTGACAGCTCTGGTGATGTTCTATGCTCCAAACCCAGTTGCCAACGTTCATAGGCTATTGAGAGAACCATTGATGAATAAGCTCATTAGTCCTGCTTATTGAGCCACCCTCTTCTTGGGTGGTTACCAGGCTACTAGGGAATAGCTTGTCATACCTGGTTCTCTTCCTTTTAGTCAAAATTGCGCCCCTTATTAAATTATCTATCCGGGTGGGAGAACTAGCTAACGCAGTAGGTATTGACTCTGGATGCTTGCAGACGTGGCTGTTGCAGCTACCAATGCGCTAAGCAACTCAAGCGGAAAGGTTTTCATAGTGGTGTCCTTGTTATAAAGCAAAACAGAGAAATAATATGCTTTTGAATTCAAGAAGTACTCCAAAAATACTCGGCAATTTAACTCTCAGAACCAGAATCAAAATTTTCTTCTTCTAGCTCATCTTCTAACGGCATATTCTCTTCAGATGCAAGAGTATAATTAGAAAGAAGCTCTTTACACTCATCACTTAAAGCTTGAAAGCTTGAATATCTCGTGAATAAAAGATTTACTTGCCCTCTAAATTTTTGTCCTATTACTGACTCGCTAGATCTCCATTCATGCTGCAAATCGCCATTTAGCAAGGATATAAGAGTAGTGTTAAATTCTTCTGGAATTAGAAGATGATTCCTCCTAGCTAGCTCTGAGGCAGACTCAAATAATATATATAGCGGTTCTCACTGGCATGAGGTACCTTGAGATGCCTGGAACGCTTATTAAACAAGACTTTTTGGGATCGGGCTGTACCTCATCAGATAGAGAACCGCTATATATATCTTCAGGATTATCTTCACTGCACTCAAGAACAAAATCTTCTGACAGTGTTAAAAATTGTTTTAATACTCTATCTTTCCAAGATTCTATAGTTAACAAGACATCACGGTAGTCTGTTTCTTCTGAGAATCGAAGTACAATTTGCCTCAAAACTCGCTTACTATTCTCATCCGTAGTTTCGCCTAGATTTGAAGCTAGCAGTCTCTTAAGAGCAATCGTAAAATCTCTCGATGTTGAATCATCTTCGGCCATTTCTGCAAGCAAAGTGAAAATATCTTCTCTCCTAGCATCGAGAAAATCCGAAGGAAGATATCTTGAAAAAATACCTAATCGCCTTCTTAGAAGAGATATATCTTCCTCTTCTAAGGCATTCAGACAAAGGGTAGCCCAAGATTCTACATTATACGACTTTAGCTGAGGTGCAGGAAGGGCAGCCAATATGGCTCTAGCCTCATCTCGTTGTTGCTTGCCACAATAATCAGAAACCCGCACATCCAATCCAACCAAAACAGCAAAAAAATCTGGAGCTTGTGCTGCAAAACCTTGCATCCCATCTGCAATTCTGCTTACCAAGCTGCTATCACTACAATGATTCAATAAGATTTTAAAGAAGGTAAGCGCATTCTTTCGCCAAGTTTCATTGGAAGCATTTGGCCTTTCCTGAGCGGCGAGAGAAGGAAAGAGATGCCATAATCTCGCAGGAACTTGATCTAAAATACTTTTGCAACTCTCCGCAGCACGTTGATCAGAAGGGAGAAAAAAGGAACTTGAAAAGCGATTTGTTACTACATCTTTTATAAAACTCGATCCCCTATAACTACTTCTACAAAGCACTATTTGGGAACAAATTTCAAGTATATGCCTCACTGCTTCTGCAGATGGAATTGCTTCGCTTGGATGAGCGCACTTTGAGCGAATATCTCGTGCAAATCTCAGGCATTTCTCTTCATAAGTATCGAAGAGCTCACATTCTCTGCACGAGATAATAAGTTTCTCTTCATAAGAGGCAGTATTCTTGACTTCCTCTAGAGCATTCCAGGAATTTTGGGCAACTGGATCTGCTTCAATACTTAACTTCTCTAGCCTTCGTTTTAAACAATCTGCAGTTGCTATCCAGCCAAGAATAATCGCTGCTCTGTGAGAGCCAATGTGATAGCATCTAACTGCTTCCCGAAACATTTCTCGATTACCACTATCGAGAATTTGCTCTGTAACTATATCAAGATCTAGGAACTTAGTTTCTTCTCTATACATTTATATATCTCCAGCTCTTGTCACAGATTGGTCGTAGTACATAAGTAACTTTGGATCTTCTTGAAGTACGGTTTCAGGAATTTTCTGAGAAATACTGATAATCGTTTTATAGTCTTTGTCTTGCCATAAGCGCTTGAAACCTGATCTCATAGCCTCTATTCGAAAGACTTTGAGCTTGTTCTTGGCTTTTCGATACTCCTCAAACTCTCTCAGCAAAGCTCTATCTCGTAGTTTTTCGAGATCTGCTTCTTTTCGCGGATCGGGCATGTACCATCGATCCTTTGCGGCAACGACGAGACTAGTATCGTGGGTTTCTAGACCAGAATCGGATACTCCAGCGAGTAGGTTACTATTAGTATCACTGCTGTTTATGCCTATAATTTCGACAAGTTTAGCTCGATAAGTAGATGATTTTGCTAGCCAGGAGACGATTTGCTTGGGAATAGTGCCACCGTCATAGCGGAGGTAATTTTCCTCTAGTAAATCGGAGAGTTCAAGATTCTTTTCATGTTTTGCCCAACCACCGATAACTTTAAGGAATTGGGGATGTAGCTCTTGAAATGTCTGAGGTTTTTTGATGAGCTGCTGGCGGAGCCATTGCACGGCGGTAAACTCGTCATTAACAAAGAGATCGAGCTGTAGCACTTCTTTGACGGTCATGCGCTTGCGATCGTATTCAGCGATCTGCTCGGGGAGAAAGTACATGCCGTCGCGGTGGGGAAAGCGCTGATCGAGCCCGGCATAGAATTCGGAAGCAGAGAGGGGAACGGTGATGCCACGTTGAATATGGAAGGCGACCATGCGATCAAACAGCATATAATTTTGGCGTTCAACAATGGTCTCAGCTTGGCTATTAACAGCCACAAAAACAGGGAGTTGCTGGAGATGATTCTCAACAAACTCCCAAGCCGCATCAGCTTTACCAGCTTCTAACTCAAATTTCTTGTCAAACTCGACGCTGGTTTTATAGGCTGATATAACCAAATCTTGTTTGACAGCCCCAGCAGCATTTACTTGCTTAAATGTTTGAAGCTGTTTATCTAAAACCCTCACATCAGCTATCACAAACCCTGCCTGCAAGATGGATTCTTGAATGGAATTCCATACACTATTTTTGGAATTATGAAATTCAACTGTGATCCATCTTCCAGGCTTTAGAATTCGAGCCATTTCCGAAAAACAAAGGCTCATCATTTTTGTGTAATCATCAATTCGGCTAGGATTTTCTTTCTTTCTCCTATGAATTACTGCTTCAGATTCAGTATTAGTTTTCACAGAAATCCATGCTTCCCATAGAAGACTCAAATCTGAATATATGATATTGCTTCCAAATGGTGGATCTGTAAATATATAATCAATTGAAGAATCAGGGATCGGCAACCTACTAGTTGTAGAACTAGAAACACATGCTGCAAATTCCGAAAGATAATTTAATTTGGCCAAGCGATTTAACTTTCCTGACAAGGAATACCAAGGGCTAACCTCCGATTGCATTGAGCCAATATAAAGCGTTCCACTTAGAATTCGGTTTACCTGAGAGAAAGCATTTTTGAGATATCGATTTAGAAGAGAAAACCCCATCAAAACTGACTGAATCCAAAACCAACATATTGTTCTTTCTCGGCCATCTAGGCTCATGCACTCCTTCTTGAAAAAGGAAAGCATGATCAGGCTCCTTCTTGAGAAAAAGTCGTCAACACTAAATACACCAAGACTTCTATAGTCTCGCTCATACCATAAATCTATATCCCGATCTATACGTTCGGTTGGATACCACTCTGGAATAGGCTCAGACTCTATTCTCTCCAAGACTTGAAGGTCTTTATTGTCAAGTTCTTTTTCAAACTTAGTGTTCCCAACCGAATAATTAATGTAAACTGGGATACGCTTTGCCTTGACTATAGGCTTGTTTCTAGATTCATCAAATACTGTTGTTGTCACTCGACTTAATTGTCGCTTGTCTAGCGCTGCAGAACAGTGAGGACAAACAACCTTATCTTTAATTTCGCCGTCAAGAACAGCGTCATACCAAAAGTTTATTTCTCCTTGGCAGAAATTACATTGAAAAATATCCGACCAGACAACATAGTTGATTCTTCCAAGTGTCTTCAGGTCTGAGTGCAGTGTTTCATACATCCATCCATAAGACTCTTCAAATTTTCCAATAATTTTTTGAGCAGCATGACGAAATTTTTCGCTGTCAAAAGGAGTGTTATAGTTATAAGAAATAAACGATGCGGCAGGAGAAAGATCATTAAGCAATGCTTTTCTTCTTCCTAGACTAGAGAAGAAATTTCCATGTCCATCGCTTATTTTTTTGCTTTTCTCAATCTTGTATCCTAAAGACTCAATTACAGCCCTGTCTCCGCATAACTGAGCCGCCACCCCAGTCATTCCAGTTCCACAAAACCCATCAAAGACAATATCCCCTGGTTCTGTGTAGTGCAGAATGTACCGCATAATTGCCTTGTGCGGCACCTTGGTGTGATACGAGTGAGCATTATAAATCGGGTCATTTTTTCCCTCACTCACATCCGCCGCAAACGGTTCCCGGTGGTAATCATCCGTCTCTGGGTCATAGGGCTTGCCATAGCACCGAATAAAATCTTCCAAAAACGGGTTTGGGCAGGCCGTGTAGTAGGGCGGGTCAGACAAAGCCAAAATATCCTCATCTTCCCCAATCGGAAACCCCTCAATTTTCCGAAACTCTGGGTCTTTCAGCTTCTCCCGCAAAATCGCTAGAAAATGCTCCCGTCGTGCATCATCATTCTCAAACGTCAGCCCCAAACACTCCACAGGCCCAGTTGTTTGACTACCAGATTCAAATAGATTTTGTTGAGTAGAACTATCCATAACTAAGCTGTAGGGTTAATTAATTCTTCAATACAGTTAAAAAGCTTGTCACAATGCTCCGCCTTACTTCTCACCAGTGGCACACTTACTTGACCTAAAATATCTGGCCCATGGCGAATTTTATGATATCGGCCTTTCTGAGTATTTTTAGTAGCATTCTCTAAAGCACTTTCAACCGAAGACTTAGAAATCATCTCAACATTAGGATTGGCGGGAATTGAGCCTCGGCTAAATCTAGCCCCGTAATAAGCTGCCAATGTATCCACATCCGCAATCAACCAGTTTTCCATTACCTCTATCATCAAATGCACATGAGCATCATCAATGCCAGTCATATCCCATCTGTCCCGTGCTGTTAAATGTTCAGAACAGGTAGGTCTTGTGATCGGATCTTCAGAATCCACCAATAAAATATTCGCCGCTTGAGGATGATCGACTAACGCATTGCAATAGTCCTCATAGGTAGAATCTCTTCCACCACAGGCAATAATTGACCATTTGATCCTTTTATTGCAGGCTTGTTGTCGCAGACTATCCAGAAACTTGCCTACTCCCTCACGAAACTTTTGCTTACCCCTAGCTTGATCACCTCCCCCTTCCACATAAATACGAATTTCCCTTACCATCGTGTTGCCCCAATTTCACCCATACTCCAAAGCTCACCCAAGCTATACTTCTCTAACCATTTTTCTAAGCGCTCTGGAGATAACCTTTGCAAGTGAGTCCCCTCCGGAGTTCGCTCACACACCATCACCGCTTCGGGCATCTCACTCAACTCCGAAACCAGCGTCTCCGAATGAGTCGTCACAATCAGTTGAGTCCTTTGCGATGCTGCGATTAGCAACTTCGCCACCGTCGGCAAAATATCCGGGTGTAGTCCCAGTTCCGGCTCCTCAATGCACACCAGCGGCGGCGGGTTAGGGTGACATAAAATCGTCAACAGACATAAATACCGCAGCGTCCCATCTGAGAGCCGGGTTGCTGGAATTGGCTGTCTTAAACCTTTCTCTCGAAAGAAAACTTGAACGGTTCCCCCTTGTATGCGAGGGATGATTTCTTCAATGTCTTCATAAAAATCTCGAAATCTTTCAATCAAAAATTGACTTCCGATTTGATGCTGTAAATTATTTATTACTAAACCCAAGTTGCTACCATCTTCCAGTAAAAAATCTTCAGGAAGGTCTGTCTGTTGAGGACTTCGAATTTTTGAATTTCTACTAACATCTAATTCTCTGTACACATAGAATTTTCTGAAGTTTTCAGCTAAATAAGATATTTCTGGATAGCTAAAAGGATCTTTAAGCTGACTCAGAATTGATTCATTAGATAATATGTCAAGGTTTTTTGCTTCTTCTCTCCTGCTAGTTTGCCCTGGGTTTACAGAGGCATCTATAATTTTGCTTGCAAATGCATTCCCATGTTCGAATCTATAGAAGTCTCTAGTAGAGAAGTCTCCAAGCATGGAGGTTTGGGAGTTGGGAGGACTATCTTCTGTAGGGTAAATTCTTTCGAAGATGATTTCAGTCTTTTGGCCTGAACTAGTGAATTTCAAAAGATAACTTAGTGAATCATCTCCTATAGAGAAATTCATCGAGCAGCCTAACTCCGCGATAGGAGATTCATTCCCACCTTTCCAAAGCCATTCACTCACACCACCTCCCGCACGAATTCGTCTGTGAATGTCTTGCGGAAGAGCGCGAAAAAGTTTTATAGCCTCAATCAAGTTCGATTTACCAGAGGCATTGGGGCCAATAATCACATTCAAGGGTTCCAGTTCAATCGTTTCCCCTTCACTGCCATAGGAGAGGAAATTCTTTAGGGTCAAACTATGAATAAAGCGATAACCATCCACAGCGGGTTCTCAAACAACACTAGTTCGCATCTTAACGAAAGGTAGGATTCTCAGCGTTCTGCTGTTGGTACAAGCCTTGCACCCCTACTCCACCACAATCCTCACCTTACTAAAATCCCGCCCCTTCGTCTGCTCCTTCAAATAAGCCTCAAACCGCCGTTCAATCTCCGCCTTGGTGGCAGGCATCCCCCCCTCCAGCAGCGCCCCCTTCACCGCATCAATCGACAGCACCACCTTATCCAACCCCGACAACACATCCTGCAACGCTTGAATAAACCCCTGGCTCAACGACTCCGGCAGCACCCGCTTCGCCAAAAACTCACTCACCGGCTGGCGCTGGGCCTGGCCCAACAGATCCAGATTCGCCTGGGTAATCGGGTCTTCCAGGTTATCCAGCAGCGTCTTCGTCCATTCCTCCACCATCTGGTCGAGCCGCTCATCCACCTGGCCCAGCACAGACCCCGCTGGCCAATCCACCACCTCATTAGCCGGTCTAAAGCCACAGTGGGGGCAGGTAGGGGCCGCCTCCAGTTCCGCCGTCGTCAGCGCAAAACACGCTCTCAACTCGCCTAACTCGTTCTGTACCTCCGTCAGCTGCCCCTTCGGCATCAGGTCAATCGTCGCCAGCCGCTTCAGACTATCTAGCCGCCCATCCCCCAGCAATCGCTCCTTCTTGCTAGCGTCATTGGCCCCCAACCGGGCCTGGCCGTGCAGCTTTACATACTCCTGAATGTACCCCTGCTTCAACGCCGCCAGCTTTTGCACCGTCTGCTGCCGAAACCCTGATTGGCTGCGCTTCTCACTATCCAGCAGCTCCGACTGAATGCCATCCCGCACCTCCCGCATCTGCTTCAACCAGGGGTGATCCATCGGCAGCAGCGCCTCCGCCGTCGAGAGATACGAGGCTAACGACCCCAGCTCGCTAGTCAGCTCCCCCAAGGCTTCAATTTCATCCAGGGTTTGCAGGCCCCCCTGGCGGTTCTTCACCTCCTGGGCGCTAAAGCGAAAATTCTTCAGCTTGCCGGGGCTGCTATAGCCCTGCAACGACTCTAAAAACGCCTTGCCATCTGCAAGTCGCCGCCGAAACTCATCCTGCTCTGGGGTGCTCAGCAGCGGCTTGCCCCAAAACGGCAAGCCATTTTGCAGTTTTTGCTGGGCCACCACCAGCCGGTTCACCGTCGCCGTCACCCCACTCTGAAGCTGCTGAATCGGTTCCACCTTGCCATAGGTCACCAACTGGGCTAGCCCCGGTGCCAACCCCAGCAGCTCAAACAGCGCCTTCAGCGCAGGCAGGTTCCAATCCTTCGGCGGTTCAACGTGCTTAAAGTTTTGCAGCCTCTCTACCGCCGTACTGGCCAGGGCATCCAGATTATTCGCGTCAAACTTATCTCCCGGTATGGCCAGCACCACATCGCCGCTGTAGACCAGCGCCGCCAGCAGCACCACCACCAGCTCCGGCTCCAGTCGGTACCGCCCTGGGGCCATGTACTCAATTCCCTGCACATCCGCAATCAGCTCCGAGCGGTTGAGCACCTGCCCCGGCCCCTTCTGGGCCAGCAAATTGCGAACGTATTCAGCGTACTTAGACTGGTAGGGGTCAGTGCGATCGCCATCCAGCAGATTCAAGGCATCCAGCACCGCTGTCGCCTGTTGACTGCGCGTGCCCCCCCTCAGCGCCCGCAGTGCCGCCTCCACCGCCTGGGCACGGTTCTGCTGAGTCAACAGCACCGAAAACACCGGATACTCCGGCGCATCCTGCTCAAAGTGCTGGGCCAAACAGCTGGCCCCCACTAGGTTCACCATATCCCGCGTGTTAGCGCGATTGCCCGTGCTAAAAGCTTTACCTTTGACCCATTCCAGCAAGGGCTTGCTCTGTCCCTGGTAAGTGACAGTAAAGGCAGTGGTGAGGCGATCGCGCAGCCATGCCGTCACCTTGCGCAGAGATTCCATCGCCTTGTGGTCGTAGGCTGCCCGCGCCTGCCCTGAGGCCGTCGAGGCTAAATCTACTGCTGCGGCGTAGAGGTGTAGGGCATCGTCAAAGTCTTGATCGGGCTTGGCCAGCTTAAAGAACACCTCGTCAGACAAGTGGTCGTCGGTGTAGTGGGGCGGGTCGTAGGGCTGAATAAAATACAGGTAGAAATCCCGCTGAGGCACCGCCGTGGCCCGCTCATTCGGTGCCCCAAAGAAAAGATAGCCTTGGCGAGTGGTGCGGCGTTCCTTCCATTCCAGATCATCGTGCTGCCAGATTTTGTAGCCGGTGAGGTAGGTCTGGTCTTCGCACTCCAGAGCAATCTTCAGCGCATCGTAGTAGTAGCGATCGAGCTGGGCATCCTCCAGGCTTTCCGACCGCTTCTCGATCAGCGCATCAAAGTCGTCGCTCTTCTTTAGGTCTAGAAAATACTGCCGGTTATCCGGGTTTGAGGAAATAAACTGACCGCTAACGGTCTTGTGAATTTCCCGCAGTACCGTTTCCACCTGGGAGCGCAGGTCATCCGCCGAGTCGCCCCCCAACTCTGCCACCATAGGGTCATACAGGGCCAGGGCATCCCGCAGTTCCTCTGGCGATGCCCCAATGGGCGAATAGATATCTCCGGTAGTCAGCCGGTGCACCGACAGCCCGTAGACAATCCGCAGGGCCATAGGCTTGTAAGCTGGGCGGGTAAACGCCTGCTGCACCCGCGACTCCAGCACCTGGGAGCAGTCGATCACCGCCTTAATTTCCGGCACCGCCCGAAAGGACGGGTTTTCCTTCAGCGTAGTCCAGTAGCTGTCGTAGGCAATCAGCCCCGGCTCATTTTCCGGCACATCTTGATCAAGTCGCTGCTTCATCGCGATCGAGAGCGACTTCAACACCTCTCGCTTCTCCGCAAAAGAGATCCTCCCAAAGGTATCGATATAGTCGGGGTGAATAGGGTAAAGGTTGACGTAGTCCTCCATCCGCTCATTCAAGTTGCCGTAGAACCGGGCAAAGGGAGTCAGATGCTCGCGAATTTTGACCTGCTGCTCGGCGGTCTTCTTCAGCAGCCGCTGGGCCACCACATACTTCACATCGGTTTGGGCAATGCGCACCTGCTCAAAGCGATCCTTCACCCGCCTCACCGTTTCCGCCACAAAGCTAAAGCGGGGGTTGTCAAACAGGGTCTCTTGCAAGCCCCCCACAAACCGAAACCGCGTATTTTTACAAATTTCGCCCACTTCCCGCAAAAAGCTCAGGTCTAGGATGAGTTCTTGATCCTTCCTAGTGCGTAAGTACTCCAGCAGCTCATCCACAATCAGCAGTAGGCCATGATCGGGATACTCGCTTTGAAAGGCCTGCATCATGTCGCCAAAGGCCCCCTTGTGGTTAGAGAGCTGGTCTCGGGCTGGAAATTTATAGGAAACCCCCATCGCAAATAGGGCTTCCTCTAGCTCTGAGCAGACAAATTCCCGAAAGTCTCTTGTCGTCGAGCCCAGCTCTGTGCGAATGACCTTAAATTTGCCCGCGATCGCCCCCGCCGCCTGGGCTACCGTTTCGTTTTGTAACGTCTCTACTAGATCGCCGTGCTCTGCCAGGGCCGACAGCACCGACATCAAGTGAGACTTACCCGTGCCGTAGTTGCCCACAATCAGCAACCCCTTATTGTCGCTGGGCTCATCAAATTGCAGGTTCGGGAACACCGTCCCCACCAATCGCTCCCCCATCTCCTCAGAGATCACGTAGGTGCGCACCAGCGATTGAGCTTCCGTCAGCTCATTGGCATCCCGCAGCTGCACAACGGTTTCAATCGGGTCGAACTGGATCAGGTCGCGATATTTCATGGGGCTTGTAGACAGGGGGGCGGGGCAGAGCTAAGCAGACGGAAAAACGATTAGATCCTTGGCAGGGTAGCGACAATATTCAGGATGCCAAGGCTCGGCGTAGGCCAGATAACGTCCATCGTAGGTGCCGGGCCAGACCACCAGCAAATTATGGCGACGGGCAATCTGCTGAAGGCTCTTGAGCGGATCGAGCCGCAGCTGGGGGTCAAATAGAACCTCTATGCAATGGAGAACCGTCACCCGCAAATCTGTAGACAGCACAACAGCATCGATTAACTCCATAACTTTGTGAGGCCACTGCCGTTGGGGAATATCCAGCAGACGCTGGCTTAGGGCCAGATTCAGGTTGAGGTAGTGACCATCCAGAGCAACGGCAACCGACCGCCAGTAGGCCGTTGAGTCAGCCTCAACCGTAGCAAACACCAGCTGATGATACTGACCCTGGGCGATCGCTAGCAGGTCGGCCAAAGGAGCGATCGATGGCGCGTAGTTCCCCATACAGTCGATATTCTCCAATTGTCCACCGGCTAGAGCCCCAAAAGACTTGGCTCATGGCACTGCTACTTACTCTAGGTTGCCCAATTCTCGGGGATTTCACTGAAGATTCCGGTCATTTTGGTGAAACCTTAACGACTCTAGGGCTCAAAACAGACTTCAGCTGAGATTATCAGGATCAACTAGCTCCCCAAGATAGAGCTTGATAAACGCCTGAGCCGCTTCAGGATTTACAGAATTTAGCGCCTTCACAATCTCAGAGACCGTTTCCGCCGTAGGGTCACGCTGCTCGTGAAACCACCGAAACACTACCGACCGACGCACGCCCAGCAGCGTCGCCAATTTGTTTTGGCTGATGTCGTAGGTCTCTAGAACCGTTTTCAAGGCGTAACCTGCTCTTCCCATGCCCTGAATGATCTCAGAGGGAAGAAAAGTCGTAAATGGACACTTAATGGCGTACACCCGATATATGATGGCCAAATGTAAGCCAATGAGTGTCCATCATGATCTCTAGTTTCCAGGCCACTGATACAAAATCCGAAGTTCTGCACCCCCTTGAGCAGCCAGCTCCCGCACTCCAGCCCCATCAAGAAACCGTTCGCATTACCGTGACCAGCTCTCCTGAAGGGGTGAAAGCCGTCATCCACGACTTGCACAGCCGCCGCTTTGCCGAAGCTAACGACTGGTGTCCCCCAGTACCCACCGGCAAGGTGGGCGAAGTCATGACAGTTCTAATGAAGCGAGTGTGGGTCAATTAATTGTGGATGGAGATGCCCTTATCGCTTTAGCTGTAAGGGCTGCCAGTCACCAAAATCAATGAAGGCTGTCAAATAATAATAGAGGGGGCTGCCTCGCCGTATCTCACCCCCACACGATACAACTCGGCCAGGTTATTTAAGCCGGTGGCCACTTCGAGTGATCGGCCCCAAATTATTGCTCTCGGCGTTGAGCAGCGTTGCGGTAAGCAACCTCAGCATCGGTATAGCGAAATTGGCGTTCGTAGGCTTGTCCCAAGCTGTTATACAAGCTAGCGATCAGGGGGGAGTCTGGGTCTTGGGCCAGTAGGTCATCAATTTGCTGCTGCACATCGGTAGGATTGGCGGTGAGCAGGTTTTGACTCTGGGGCTGCTCTGGACTCTGGCTACCCTCTGGGGCAAGTGCCCAATCTATCGGCTGTAAAAACTCAAACACACCGCCTCGCCAGCTCCAAAAGTCAGGCGCTTGGTCAGCCAATTGTGTCGCAATGCGCGGTGTCAGCCACAGCACCAGCGGCAGCTTAAACTCCCGCAGCGATTCCCTCGTCCACTGCAATGAAAAGAGAAAGCGCTCTAGGGCCGATTTGTCTTCGTTTAGGCGCAGCCCTAGCAGCTCATCGGCTCCCAAAACAGTAACTACGGCAGCCAGGCTAGTAGACAGCTCAGGCTGTTGCTCCAAGTGTTCTTGCAGACTGCGCTTGAGGCTTGGCTGGGACAGGTCGAGGCAAATGCGGTCGCACCTCGTCCCCTTTTCCCGCAGCTCCGCCTCGTAGCTATCAACAATTTCATCGCGATACCTCCAATTATCGCAGATCGCCATCAGCAAATTCAGCCGCCCATAGCTTGACTGTATCGACCACACCAACCGGCGCAGCTGATAATGATTTTGGGCTGCATCGTCGTCCACTAGCTACATCACTACAATCTAGATTTTGTTCGATTGAGCAAAGCTAACACGATTAAATACCCTTAAATCACAGCTGACCAAAGCAAAGCCCATCGATATACCCCTGATTGGAAGGGGCAAATCGCTAAGCACTTGATATGTCTAGCTTTCAGCCGTCTCTGCACGATTGGACAAGATATCCTAGAAAACTGCACGATTGGACAAAATATCCTAGAAACAAGGGAGAATAGGGCTTTGAGGTTCAACGAGAGATCAGGGCTTTCGGCGATCGCTTTGGACAAAATATGCCTTACTCGTCGGACAAATTATCCTCGAAGTCACAGATTTTCTGGGTCATAGGGTGGTCAGAGAGTTGATCGGCTTGTCCGGCCTCTAGGGCGGCCTGTATCAAGTCATTGAAGTTGTTGTAGCCAGTTTTGTTGTAAGGGTGATTTTCAGGTAATGTTTTCGCAAAAATAGAAAGTGCGCGTAGATAGAGGGGTTCTGCTTCGTCATACCGCCCCGTCGAGTAGTACAACCCAGCTAGATTATTCAGGCTAGTAGCAACGTCAGGATGATCAGTTCCCAACCGCTGTTCTCGAATGGTAAGTGCTCGCAGATAGAGGGGTTCTGCTTCGCCATACCGCCCCATTAAGTCGTATAGCCCGGCCAGATTATTTAGGCTGCTGGCTAATGAGGGATGGCCAGTTCCCAGCAGCTGTTCATAGATAGCGATCGCTCTTTTGTAGAGAGGTTCTGCTTCTTCATAGCGTCCCATCGACTCGTACAACCTAGCAAGATTGTTCAGGCTAGTAGCAACGTCAGGATGATCTTTCCCATAAGCTTGTTCATCAATGGCAAGTGATCGCTCATAAAGGGGTTCTGCTTCTTCATAGCGTCCCATGACACGGTACAGGCCAGCCAGATTATTCAGGCTAGTAGCTACAGAAGGATAGTCGGCTCCCAGACGCTGTTCTTTAATAGCGAGTGATCGCTCGTAAAGAGGCTCCGCTTCCCCATAGCGTCCCATCGACTCGTACAGTAAGGCCAGATTATTCAAGCTAGTGGCTACATAGGGGTGGTTAGCCCCTAGCTGTTGTTTGTATATAGCGAGCGATCGCTCGTAGAGGGATTCTGCTTCTTCATAGCGTTCCATCAACTTGTACAGCAAAGCTAGATCATTCAAGCTAGCGGCCACATCGGGGTGGTCGGCTCCTAACTGATGCCCTCGGTGGAGAAGGGCATTTCGGTAAGCAACCTCGGCCTCAGCATAGCGAATTTTGTCTTGGAGGGCTTTGCCTAGTTCGTTGTACAAGCTACCTAAAAGAGGCGAGTCTGGGTCGTGGGCCAGCAACTCATCAATCTGCTGCTGTAAATCGGCGGGGTCGGCAGCAGGTTGCTTAGGGATCTGCTCTAGATTCTGGCCCTGACTACGCTCTGGCTCAAACGCCCAGGCGATCGGCTGCGAAAACTCAAATACGCCCCCCCGCCAACTCCAAAAATCGGGCGCTTGGTCTGCCAACTGTGCCGCAATACGCGGCGTCAGCCACAGCACCAGCGGCAGATGAAAATCCCGCAGCGATTCCCGCGTCCACTGCAACGAAAACAAAAACTGCTCCAAGGCCGATCGCTCTTGGTTCAGGCGCAGCCCCAGCAGCTCATCGGCCCCCAAAATAGTTACTACCGCAGCGGCGCTAGTCGCCAACTCCGGCTCTTGCTCTACATGCTCTTGCAGACTTTGCTTCAGGCTGGGCTGGCGCAGGTCAAGGCGAATGCGATCGCACCTCGTCCCCTTTTCCCGCAGCTCTGCCTCGTAGGTGTCAATAATCTCATCGCGATACTTCCAGTTATCGCAGATCGCCACCAGCAAATTTAGCCGCCCATAGCTCGACTGTATCGACCACACCAACCGACGCAGCTGATGATGATTTTCGGCAGCAACATCATCCACAAGATCCATCACTCAATCAAGTTCTTTTGCTTCAGCAAATCCACCACAATCGGATGCACGTCATACCACAGCGCATCGTTTTCATATTCCAACACCATCAGGCCGTGGAGCAGTTTTACAAAACCTTTGCTGCTGGCATCGGAGGTTTCAGCAGTTTTATACACCCCCACCAAAAGATCATACAAATCGCTGCCAATCTGCCGGGCAAAGTCGTGACGCAAATTTCACAGCGCTACCGTCAAAATCTCATCGTTAATTTTAACGCTGTCGCTGTCGGGCTCAATTTCGAGCTGCACCATACACTCCGTGCAGCATTCGCGGGCAATGCGCACCAGTTCTCGCATTACGCCCCCGCTTTTTAGCACTATCTGCCGGGCCGTCTGCGGATCGACTAGCTCGTTGGGCAGCCGCTTAGCCAGCACCGTCAAAAAAACATCGAAATTTTTGGCAACTGGCTCTGCATCAGGTTTGTGGCAGTCTACCTTGGCAAAAAACTTCGCCACCGGAAACAGGTGCGGCCGCACAATGCCCTCAGAATTGAGCGCCCCCATCACCTGCGGCTCTTGCACCGCCGAGACTGGAATGGTGAACACCACCCGAAACTGGGGTGAAAACAGCGACTTAATATTATTGCGATAGATATCTTCGACCAGGGGCAAATCCAGCTTATCCAGGTCGTCAATAATGACTAAAATTGGCTTTTTAGTGGCCGTTTGAATCGCCGCCGCCAGGCGATCGCACTTGCCCACCAGGTCAGAAATCCGCTTTTCAAACGTCTTCTCTAGCTCATCGCGAAAGCTCTTTTCTTGCTGAAGTTTGGCCGTCACCACATTGATGTCTGCCCCCAGCGCCATTTCCCCTGAGGTGGCCTGGCTTGAGGTTTGGGTACGCACCGTTGTATTGCAACCCAGCAGCGATTGTTTAATATCTTCCGCCACCGGAATGCTGCGTTTAGTGGCCTGGCTTAGCAGCTTGAGCGCGATCGCGTAGAGAATATTGACGTGGGTAATGCCGCTCATCTCAATCAAATCTGCGATCGAGAAAAACACCACCGAATGGTTGGGCTGCATCTCAATCGCTAGGCGCTTTAGCAGCGTAGACTTGCCGCAGCCCCGATGGCCCGCAAAAATAAACTTGCCGTTTTTAACCGACGCCTCAATCTCGCGCTTGAGCCGCACCATCACCGGCAGGCCATAGTCTACGCGAAACTGCTCAATGGTTTTTGATTCCACCAGGGGGAACAGGTCTAAATCTTTGTAGGCCTGCTGAAATCGCTCTAAAAGTGCCTGATCCATACCACCTGACACTGACGAAACCCCTCCATAGTACCGCCTTAGCCCAAGACCAACTAAAGCTCTGGGGTTCAACGAAGAATGTAGGGCTTTTAGCGATTGCATTAGACAGCAAGGCTTGACGTAGACAGCCTCCACTACGGAATGGTCAACATCTACCCTTCTAGGCACGGCTGAGGAAGCAGAACGGTGCGCCACCCTTTGACCCTCTCAAGACAAGACTCGTCCTTCTCTTTTTTGGTCTTCTGGAGACTTGTTCGAGTCTCAAGAAGAGACAGCTGCTCGCGGTTTGAACGTTGCCTATCCAGGCTGCAAACTGGCGTCATGGCTCTGAGGGCAGCAGCGGTTCCAGGCTTTTGGCACCACCTCTGGCCTCAGCGGTCGGCTAAAGAGATAGCCCTGGGCTTCGTGGCAGCCCTTGAGTTTCAGGAAAGTCACCTGGGCTTCCTCCTCGACACCCTCGGCAATAATAGTCATGCCCAGGGCTTGTCCTAGGGCGATTACCGCTGCGGCGATCGCCATGTCGTTGGCATCGTGGGGAATATCGCAGACAAAGGACTTGTCGATTTTGAGCTTGTCGATGGGCAGCAGCTTCAGGTAGCTCAGCGACGAATAGCCCGTACCAAAATCATCGATCGCAATTTGAATGCCCAGCCGCCGCAGCTGTTTCAGCTGCTGAATTTTGGCCTCAGTGCGCTGCATTACCAGGCGTTCGGTCACCTCTAGCTCCAGGTGTTGGGGGGGCAACCCGCTTTTGCGCAGCACATCCTCAACCACCTGGACGAAATTTTCGTGGTTGAGCTGCGAGGCCGCCACATTGACGGCAATGCGGCCAAAGTCGAGCCCCTGGTCGAGCCAGGTCTTGGCCTGGCAGCAGGCCGACTGCAGCACCCAGGTGCCGATTTCGTGAATCAGGCCGCTTTGCTCCGCGATGGGGATAAAGTGGGCGGGGGAGATCTCCCCCAGCTCTGGATGTTGCCAGCGCAACAGCACCTCTAGCCCCACCCACCGCTGTGTCTGGAGGTTGATTTGGGGCTGATATACCAGGTGCAGCTGCTCCTGCTGGAGGGCTTTGCGCAGGGCATTGCCAAACAAGACATGCTCAAAGGCCGTGGCGGTCATTTCTTCGGCATAGAATCGGTAGGTGTTGCGGCCTTCCTCCTTAGCTTCGTACATGGCCGTGTCGGCGTAGCGCAACAGCGTCGCCGCTTCGCTGGCGTCGTCGGGAAACAGACTGATGCCAATGCTAGAGGTCATATGCACGGTCTGCCCTTCGAGTTTAAAGGGCGCTTCAAACACCGTCATCAGTCGAGCAATCGCGGCACCAATGTGGGCAATGTCTTTAACATCTTCGAGCACGATGACAAACTCATCGCCACTGATGCGAGCGATGCAGTCGTTGGCCCGCAGGACCTGGCGCAGGCGATCGCCCAGCTGCTGGAGCAAACTGTCCCCAGCGCGATGGCCCAGGCTGTCGTTGATGTGCTTGAAGCGATCGAGATCGACAAACAATACCGCTAGCCTAGTCTTTTGCCGAATGGCCTGCTGAATACTTTGCTCCAGGTGGACGTTGAGCCACAGCCGGTTGGGCAACCCGGTGAGCGGGTCGTGGTGGGCCAGGTGGTGCAGTCGCTCTTCAGACTGTTGCAGGGCGGCCAGGCTGCGGGAGAGTTCGGCAGTACGCTCGGCCACCCGCACTTCCAGGGTTTCGTTGTAGCGTTGCAGGGCCGCTTCCGCTCGCGCCCGCTCCAGACGCGGAAAAATTTGATTGGCCAGTTCACTCACCAGATCGATTTCGTCGGCGCGCCACTGGCGAGGGGTGGCATTGTAGATGGCCAGCAGCGATCGCAGTTGCCCATCTTGATGAAACGACACGGTGCAGAAGGCCTGAATGTTGAGGCTGGCGTAGCTGGCAGCATTGGTGCGCGGATCGATCTCCGTATCGCAGACCACGAAGGGTTTACCGTCGTGGGTATCGCGCAAAAAGTCGGGGGTCAAAAAGTCGGAGAGACGATACACCCCAGTTAGGGGTATGCCATCCCCTAGGTGCCAGTCGCAGGTGATAGTTGCTTCCTGGGCGACGTGATCGAGCACAACAAAGGCGCAGGCAGATAGCTGTAGGTAGGCTCCCAATTTTGCCCCGATGGTTTGCATGATTTCATTCGCGGTGGTCAGGCGCGACAGATCGACCGTGACTTCGGCCAAAAAAACCGTATTTGCCTCGTGGCGCTTGCGATCGCTAATATCTCGGCAAATGCAGAGCTGCAAAAACTCATTGTCTGTATCGACCGCACTGACGGTAATCTCAACGTCGTAGGTAGAGCCATCCCGGCGGCGATGGACGGTTTCAAAGGTGCAGCCCACGAACTGTCGCGAGGCCACAATGTGGCTGAGCTCTGCCGGGCTCCATTTGGCATCCCAGTCAGAGACATGGAGCGTTAGCGTCTCCTCTAGGGTGCGTCCCAGCATGCGAGCGTAGCTTTCGTTGGCTTCGACCACGTTGCCCTGCCGACTCAACACCACAATGCCGTCGGAGGAGCCGTCTAGGAGCGCCTTGCGGCGGTTGAGTTCCCGCGTCAGTTTTTCTTGGGCCTGTTTGCGATCGGTGATATTAGTAAAGAGCACGGCAACGATGCCACTCCCTGCGCCGCCGTAGCGAAACGCCGAGGTCTCAAACCACTGCTCGCCCAGCCCCTCAACCACATGCTCTAACCGCACCGGCTCGCCGGTCATGGCGACCTGGCCATACTGGTCGAGCCAAAACTGCTCGAAGTTGGGCACCAGCTCACGAATGCGTTTGCCCGCCATGGGCTGCCCCGCATGGTGCACAAAGGCGGGGTTGGTTTCTAAATATAGAAAATCGACCGCCTGGCCCTGCTCGTCAAAGATTATCTCGATCAGACAAAAGGCCTGATCAATGTTTTGGAACAGGGTGCGATATTTTTCTTCTGACTGGTGCAGGGCCGCCTCTGCCCTGGCTCGCTCGACCGCCGCCCAGGTGCGTTCAGCGGTTTCTTCCGCCAGTTTCACCTCCGCCTGGGTCCAGGTGCGGGGCGTTGTGGAATGGACCGCCAAACCGGCAACAAAATTGCCGGCTTTGACCAACGGGATGCCCACGTGAGCGACAACTTGAACCGATGCGTAGGTAGCTCGCTCGGCGGGCGAGAGCTGGAGGTCATGGCGGACATCGGCCACAACCACCGAGCGACCGGCACAGAACTCGACAAAGATGGCCAGGCCAAACCCGGTGACAGGGTAACAGCCCGCAATGGTGTCAATGCCGCTGACGTAGTCCCGTTCGACACAGTACAGGTCATCTCGGCACTCAAAGTACAGGGTGCGGCTGGCGTTGAGATATTCGCCCAAAATGCGGCTGGCCGTGACTTGAATTTCGATGGGGTCAGCCAGCGATCGCAGCGCATCAGACAGCCTCACCTGAAAGGCATCCAGTTCAGCGCTTCGGTGCAGCATGGGTTTAAGCTCTAGAGCCTGATGTAGGCGAGTGGGGGTAATTTGCCCTGACACCCAGTAGTCGGTCGCCCCTGCCTTAAAGGCCTGCGCTGCTGCGTCAGCATCGCTGGGGCCGATCGCTATGATGGGCGGGCAGCGATCGCTGAGCTGGGTTTTAAGCTGCTTGAGGCAATCAAATCCTCGCGGATCAGGCTGGTCAACGGCTAAAAAAATGAGCCGAAGGTTGTGGGCGTGGCACAGCTCTAAAATCGGCCCGTCGTAGCCCACCCCCAGCACTGGCCCCAAACCCTGGTCAGCCCGCTCTAGCAGGTGCTGGAATGAACTTGCAGTTACATCTGCATCATTGATGACTAAAACAGTGCAGTCGGAGGGTGGCATAGAGGCATCGCCGGGGGCAAGGATCGGGGTTGGCGGCATGGGGGAGGTGAGGCTGTCATGACCAAGGGCGCAGCATTAGAGAGCATTAGAGCGTATGTCCCATTTTGCCCAGGTGAAACTCCCTAAATACTCCAGATCTGCTTTTGAACACAGATATTCAAACTCCGGGTTCGCGCGGATTAGCCCAGGGGCTATTTCCTCAGCTGCCCTTTAGCTTGCCAGTTGGCCAGCGCCCCAGTGACGTATCATCACGGGAACAACACTTTCTATAAAATTGCCGATTTTGCTAAATTAGCGTTTAAATTGCCAGCGATCGCCTCCTCCCTAGCCCTTTCCCGCAGGGTTGGGGGGTGGGAGGGATCGAGATCGAGGCATATCACCCAGATCCAGTTGTGTATCAGCGGCAGAGAGGGAACAAGCGGTGGAAATTGGCGTGATAATGAAGCCTAGTTACCCACCAAGGCAAGCCTGTGACCTCAGAAAAATCAGACGCGCCAGATGCGCCAAACGCGATCGAGCATCAGAACGTCCCCGTTGAGCATCGCAGTCTCCACGAC
>QBLT01000190.1 GCA_003249105.1 Leptolyngbya sp.
AATGGCTGAATTGCTCAATTCCAGAGGCTTTCAAGCTCTCCTACTTTAACAAACCAGTGCCGTCCACCCAACACCATAAGGTATTGCTGCTCATTAGCAACTTGCAAGCTGGGTGTTTTTTCTGCCCTAGTAACATTGAAGCCACGCTTACCGCTCTTGCTGTATTGCTCCTGTAGAGCATCTTCATCTGCAAAAAATTGGCTAGCTGTCCAGCGGTCTAGCAGTTGTACGGCGGTGTAGATTTCGTCGAGTCGCACGGGGTAGTCCATCCGTACACACGCGACTTTGAGGGTGCCGTGGCGATCGATGTAGCGGCGCACGTAGTCCACCAGGGCTTTCTTTACCGCCAAGTTTTTACCGATATCCCAGTCGATTTTTTTGAGGGTTTCGGTGCCTTTGTCTTTAACCAGGCTGGTAATTAGGCCACCCAGGCCAGCAGCGGCGGCTCCGATCAGGGGTTCAAATCCGGTCATGGTGGGGGCGGGGTGGCGGTTGCCATTACTATAGCCTGGGCTTTTTGAGGAGCAACGATTGAAATTTACTGGGCGATCGCACCTCAAACCTCCACCCACAACCGGCTATCCTAGATAACGTGCTGCACCCGGTGAAGACTCAATGGATACCAAGGCCTTTAAGCGCTCTCTCAACCACTCCGACAAGTACTTTCGCCAGGGGTTTGGCCATGGGGAAGACGTCGCCGGGCAAATGCAAACCGAGTACAACAGCGGGCTGATTCAGGAAATTCGCGATCGCCAATACACCCTCACTCGCGGCAACGTCACTATCAAACTGGCCCAGTCCTTTGGCTTTTGCTGGGGGGTCGAGCGGGCCGTGGCCATGGCCTACGAAACCCGCCAGCACTTCCCCACCGAGCGCATCTGGATCACCAACGAAATCATCCACAATCCCAGCGTCAACCAGCGCCTCAAAGACATGGCGGTGGAGTTCATTGAAGTCGTCGATGGCGAAAAAGATTTCTCGATTGTGGGCCAGGGCGACGTGGTGATTCTGCCCGCCTTTGGGGCCAGCGTGCAGGAAATGCAGTTGCTCAACGACAAGGGCTGCACCATCGTCGATACCACCTGTCCCTGGGTCTCTAAAGTGTGGAACACCGTCGAAAAGCACAAAAAACGCGACCACACCTCCATCATCCACGGCAAGTACAACCACGAAGAAACCGTCGCCACCAGCTCCTTTGCGGGCAAGTACCTGGTGGTGCTCAATCTAGACCAGGCCAACTACGTGGCCGACTACATTCTCACCGGCGGCGACAAGGCCGAGTTTATGGCCAAATTTGACAACGCCTGCTCCGCCGGGTTTGACCCCGACACCGACCTCGATCGTATCGGTGTGGCCAACCAGACCACCATGCTCAAGGGCGAAACCGAGCAAATCGGCAAACTCTTCGAACACACCATATTGAAGAAATTTGGCCCCCAGGCCCTCAACGACCACTTTCTCAGCTTCAACACCATCTGCGACGCCACCCAAGAGCGCCAGGATGCCATGTTTGAGCTAGTGGATGAAAAGCTGGATTTGATGGTGGTGATCGGCGGCTACAACTCGTCAAACACCACCCACCTGCAAGAGATTGCGATCGAGCGCCAGATTCCCTCGTACCACATCGACAGCGCTAGCCGCATTGGCCCCGGCAACCGCATTGAGCACAAGCCGCTGCACGGCGACCTGACAGTGACCGAAAACTGGCTGCCCGATGGCCCCATCACCGTCGGCGTCACCTCCGGCGCGTCTACCCCCGATCGCTCGGTGGAAGAAACCATCGGGCATATCTTCGCCATTAAGGCTGACATGGCGGTGGTTTAGGAAAACTCAGTAGATCACAAAGTCCCCGTAGCCCTCTCCCCCAGCCCCTCTCCCATGGAGGAGAGGGGAGCCCGAACCAAACTTCGAAGTCCCTATAGGTTGGAGGCCAGAGCCATGACCACCACCGCTACTACCCTCAAAGACCAAATTCTAGAAGCGATCGACCCTCTGCCCGTGGAAACACTGGCCGAAATCTTGGATTACATCAAATCTCGCCAGCCATCAGCTGAGACAACTGAGGAATCCGCTGTCTGGCAGGCCTATCAGCGGTCTAAGCAAAAGCGTGCAGAGGTCTACCGTCGCCTTGCCGACTCCTAACTTTCTCAATCGAGATGATGTTTTACTGCTCCACGCCGACCAGATTGAGAGCTTTGGTGGTACCCATGGCGTGCGAGATGAGGGGCTATTAGATTCGGCCTTAGCTCAGCCTAAGATCACCTTTGACGGTGAACTGTTGCATCCAACCCTGGCGGAGCAGGCAGCGGCATATTTATATCACCTGTCGCGCAACCATCCTTTTGTAGATGGCAATAAGCGGACGGCTTTTGCAGCGATAGATACGTTCTTAGAAGTCAACGGCTACTGTCTGACCCTGAGCGATGATGAAGCCTACGACTTGGTGATGCAGACTGCCCAGGGCCAGATCGACAAACCGGCGTTGGCCAGCATCATTGCGGCGGCCATCCAAAGCTTGCCCTAGGATGGAAACCTCCCCCGCCTGAGACCGTTAATCAGGCTAATCTGGGATAGAACATCTGTTCCCCGCCATGGCCGCATCCCCGCCCAAATCTGCTAAAGCCGACCTGGCGCTCACCGCCGAGCAAGAGGCCGCCCTGGATGCCCTGGACGCCTTTGTGCAGGGCAGCGAAAAACTGTATCTGCTGACCGGCTACGCGGGCACGGGCAAAACCACGCTGCTTCAGGTATTTGTCAACGGGCTGCGCGATCGCGGCGACGATCGCCCCATTGTGCTCAGTGCCTTTAGCAACAAAGCCACCAAGGTGCTGGCAGCAATGGCGGCCCAGTGGCGGCTCGATATTGACGCCATGACCTGCTGCAAACTGCTGGGCCTGCGCCCGGTGATTGACGAAGAGAACGGCAAGCAGGTGTTTGCGATCGATCGCCAGCAGGCCAGCCAGATCGATCGCTACCGCCTGGTCATCATCGACGAATGCTCGATGATTAACCAGGAGCTGTGGGAACTGCTGGTGAATGCCGTATCAAACCTGTACCGGGGCACCCAGATTTTGTTTGTGGGCGACCCGGCTCAGCTGCCGCCGGTCAACGAGCCCGAGTCGGCCTGCTTTCGCCAGATTGTGCACAAATCACAGCTCACCGAGGTGGTGCGCTACGGCGGCGCGATCGGCGTGATCGCCGAAGACATTCGCCGCAACCTGGAGCGCGACTCGCTGCCCCAGTTCGCCAACGACACCAACGCCGACAACACCGAAGGCTGCTTTGTGCTGCCCCGCCAAGCCTGGCACGACCTGCTGATTCGCGCCTTTACCAGCCCCGCCTACCAAAAAAATCCTGACCAGGTGCGTGCCCTGGCCTACACCAATCGCCGGGTAGCCCAGCTCAACCAAACCATTCGCGCCGCCATCTACGGCCCCAACGCCAAGCGGTTTGTGCCCGGCGAACGGCTGATTGCCATCAACCCCTGTTTAGAAGAAGAGGCGATCGTGCTGCCGACCTCCGCCGAGTGCGAGGTGCTTAATATTGCCCGAGGTCGCGAGGGCGAGTGGCCCCTGTGGATGCTCGAAGTCGAGACCGAAACCGGCGACTACAAGACCCTACGGGTGCTGCACGAGTCGGGCCAGGCCGAGTTTAAGACCAGGCTCGACTTTCTCGCCAAAGAAAAACGCTGGATGGAATTTTGGGATTTGCAGCAGCGCTTCCACACCGTAGACTACGCCTACAGCCTCACCATTCACAAAAGTCAGGGGTCGACGTTTCAGGATGTGTTTGTGGATGTGCCATCGATGGTGGCGAACCGCAATGCGATCGAACGCAACCAGCTTTGCTATGTGGCCTTCACCCGCGCCGCCAAACGGCTGTTTTTGTATCAATAATCTTCCTGCCGTAAGGATTCTTCAGCAGTGCGTTATGGCTCAGCGTAGGTGATTTGTTGTCACCCAATCCGGTCTGTGACCTAACAGCACCCTACTGTCCCAACTCCCTGATCACGACCTCATCCCCCGCTGCCAGGCCCAGCTCGGCGGCGCGTCCAGCCCGCAGCTCAATCACGTGATCTACTAGCTGATTGCCGGGGCCGTAGGTAGGGCAGGGATCAGCGGTGCAGGGGGGTGCTTCCGCCAGACCTACGATCTGCCCCTGGTAGACAAACACCATATCCAGCGCCACCGGCACATTCTTCATCCAAAAGCTCACCGGGCGAGGCCGCCCCATGGGAAACAGCATGCCGCGATCGCTCGGCAGCGCGTCCCGATACATTAGCCCCAAGGCCTGCTGCTGGGGAGTAGCTGCCACTTCTAGAAAGATCTCTTCGCCACCCAGGGTGGTTACCGCCGTAACGGCAAGCTGTTGGCTGCGAGGGTCAGCCATAGGGGTTTCGGTGGCAGTCGGCGTGGATGGGGCATTGTCGGTCGTGGCGGGTGGCTCAGCCGTAGAGGGGGTTGGCCCGCAACCCGCCCCCAGCACCAGCGCGCTCAGCATCAGGCTCAAAACCAGACTCTGCCTGAGCCGTTGAGATGCCAAACCAGCAAAACAATAGGACATGAACAAACCAGGGAAAGTAACTGCGGTTGCCCAACCAGGGCGCTAATATTCTAGTCGTTCACCCAATGGATGTTGCCCCTCACCCATCCACTCCCCTACCCGCCCACTCACCCACTGCCTAACTTTCCCGCAGCACGTACCCCACGCCCCGCACGGTCTGAATCAGGCGCTTGTCGTCTTCGCCATCAATTTTGAGCCGCAGGTAGCGCACGTAGACTTCAATCACGTTCGACTCGCCCACAAAGTCATAGCCCCAAACATTTTCCAGAATTTGCTCGCGGGGCAGCACCTCGCGGGGGTGCTCCATCATATATTTGAGCAGTTCAAACTCTTTCATCGTCAGGTCGATGACGCGATCGCCCCGCAGCGCATGGCGATTGTCTAAATCCAGCGTCAGGTCGCCAAAGCGCAGGTGCTCAACCTCCCCCGGGGCCGCTTGCAGGTAGAGCTGCACAATTTTTAAGAAAGCGTCGGCGCGGTAGGGCTTAAGAAAATAGTCGTCAGCGCCGCACTCCAGGCAGGCTACCCGGTCTTCGAGGCTGTCTTTGGCCATTAGCAGCACAATTGGCGACTTGGTGCCCTGGCTGCGCAGGGTTTGGCACAGCGCCAGCCCCGACTCGCCCCCCAGCAGGCGATCGACCACAATCAGCGCCGGCTGACTCTCCGTCGCCAGGGCAAGACCGGCCTTAGCACTGCTGGCCACCACGGGATGATACCCGGCCTCTTGCAGGTCAAACTCCATCTGGCGAGTTTGGCCTTCGTTGGTGCCCACCAGCAAAATTTGGGTGCCCTTGTCGGCGGTAGATGTACCCATAGGATTTCAACGTCTCAACGCCTGGGGCTTAGATCAGCGGTTCATCGAATTAGCGTTTTACAGAGTGCGCCTGCAAAGAGTCGCGATTGATTATAGCGCGGCACTCTGGGCGGCACGGTAGTTAGGGGAATGACCGCTACTGCCGCTAGCCCAATTGCGGTTAGGAAGTAGTATTAAACCCCTATAATTTCCCTAAGTTTCCCTCTCTAAGTGCCTATTGTTACCGTTAGTAACGGGGTCAAAATCCCTCACAAAATCTTCCCCTTGCTTATCAATTGTGTGTGTTAGATTGGGCGTAATTTGCTGCTAGAACCTATATCACATGACATTTGCAAAGCGCGGACTGATCCTAGGTGCCACCGCCGTTGCTGTGGCGGCGGTAACTGTAACCGGTGCCGGGATTCACCTGTCCCAAAGCAAAGCTTTCTTTGAAGAAAGCCCCAAGGAACTGATTGATCAAGTTTGGCAGCTAATTGACCGCAATTTTGTCGATGCCACCTTCAACCAGGTCGATTGGGATGCGGTGCGGACGGAGTACCTGGGGCGAAATTACACCGACCAGGAAGAGGCCTACGGGGCAATCCGCGAGATGCTAGAAAAGCTCGAGGATCCCTACACCCGCTTCATGGATCCCGAAGAGTTTCGCAGCATGCAGATTGACACCTCCGGCGAACTCACCGGAGTCGGCATTCAGATCTCCCAGGATGAGGAGAGCAAGGACATCGTGGTGGTGGCCCCCATCGAAGATACCCCAGCCTTTGATGCGGGTATTCGCCCCCAGGACGTGATTTTAGCGATCGACGGCGAATCCACCGAGGGCATGGAGCTCAACGACGCGGTGAGCAAAATTCGCGGCACCGTTGGCTCTGAGGTCACCCTTACCATTCGCCGGGGCGAAGAAGAGCTGGAAGTGTCTCTGGTGCGCGCTCGCATCGAAATCCATCCGGTGCGCTATAACGTGCAGGCTGGCCCTGAGGGCCAGGTGGGCTACATTCGCCTCAACCAGTTCAGCGCCAACGCCGCCGAAGAAATGGGCGCTGCCATCGAAGATCTTGAAAGTCAGGGGGTGACGGGCTATGTACTCGACCTGCGCTCTAACCCCGGTGGGCTGCTGTACTCCAGCATTGACATCGCCCGCATGTGGATTGACAGCGGCATTATTGTTTCCACCGTCAACCGCCAGGGAGTGGCTGACGAAGAAACCGCCAACAGCCGCGCCCTCACCGACAAACCTCTCGTGGTGCTCGTTGACGGCGGCTCGGCCAGCGCCAGCGAAATTTTGTCAGGGGCCTTGAGAGATAACGAGCGGGCCATTTTGGTGGGCACTCGCACCTTTGGCAAGGGTCTGGTGCAGTCGGTGCGCAGCCTGGGCGATGGTTCTGGGGTGGCAATTACGGTAGCTAAGTATCTCACCCCCAACGGTACCGACATTAACAAGCACGGTATCGATCCTGATATTGCTGTCGAGCTGACCGAAGAGCAGCAGGAAGAACTCAGCACCAATCGCGAAGCCATTGGCACCGAGGCCGACCCTCAATATGCGGCGGCATTAGAAGCGCTGAGCACCGAAATTCAGGAGGCCCGCGCTGGCGACAGCGTCACGACGGCACCCGGCAAATAGCCGGTTTTTCCGGTCAACATGTAGGTTAATGACTTGAACAACGGTCTGGGCTACGGCTCAGACCGTTGTTTTTGGCGGCGGGGTGCCCGTAACGGATTGCCCCCCAGCACCAGCAGCACCAGGGCGGCGGCCAGCATACCGGCGGCGACACAAAAGGCTAGCAGCACCCCAAAGGGAATCTCAATCGATTGCAGATTGAGCAGACGAAAGGAGACGGGGGTGGCGTTTTGCACGGCGATGATCGCGATCGCAACTACCCAGAGGGCAGGCACCAGGGCAAACACAAGTCTAATCATGGGCCAGGGTTAAGTTATGGGGCGGTGGGGAAAGGGTTGCCAAGACACAACGCCTTTGGGTAGTATAGTCAACTGGGCTATACGAGAAAAATCATGGCAAAACGGGTACAGGTAGTTCTCACAGAAGACGTTCGCAAGCTGGGCTATAACGGTGACCTGGTAGAGGTGGCCCCTGGCTATGCACGTAATTATCTTATCCCCAACGGGAAAGCGGTGCGCACCACCCCCGGCGTGCTAAAGCAGGTAGAGCGTCGGCGCGAGGCGCAAAAGCAGCGGCTGCTAGAGATTAAGCAAGAGGCCGAAGCCACCAAGACGGCGCTGACCACCATCGGCATGTTCACCATTCAAAAGCCCGTGGGCGAGAATGAGGCCATCTTTGGTACCGTTACTTCGGGCGATGTAGCCGATGTGATCAAGTCGTTGGCGGGCAAAGAGGTTGACCGCCGCGATATTTCGGTTCCCGACATCAACAAGCTGGGCGAGTACCAGGCCGAAGTGAAGCTGCACCCCGAAGTCACCGCCACTGTAAACCTGCGGGTAATTGCCGAATAAACGGGCCGGCTCTCCTGCTGAAGTCAACCACAGGAGCTAGCTAGGACATACGTGTGAGACTAAAATCGTCGCTCGGGAGGCTCGAATGCCCCAGCGGCGATTTTTTGTCGCCAGGGTAGCTGCGAAGGATCCATTCTTCTGCCGTAAATGAAGACACTACTATCAAAGTATTAGTTCTCTGGGTGCCATGCCCAAGCCTAGATTTGAGCATGGCACCCAGAGAACTTTTTGGCACCTGATTGCTGAGCGCTATGGGCTACAATCAAGCCACGCCCCAACATGTAGTGGTCTGTCTCCCGGCCACCGCGCAGTCCCGACACTATGGATACCCCCCGACTCCATCCCGACACCATTGAAGCGGTGCGCGATCGCGCCGATATTGTCGATGTGGTCTCCCAGCATGTGGTGCTGAAAAAGCAGGGTAAAGATTTTGTCGGCCTCTGCCCCTTCCACGAAGATAAGTCGCCCAGCTTTAGCGTCAGCCCCGGCAAGCAGTTTTATTACTGCTTTTCCTGTGGGGCAGGGGGCAACGCCTTTAAGTTTTTGATGGAGCTCAACAAGCGCTCCTTCGCCGATGTGGTGCTGGACTTGGCCCAGCGCTACCAGGTGCCGGTGACAACGCTAGAACCGGCAAAACGCCAGGAGCTGCAGCGGCAGCTCACCCTGCGGGAGCAGCTCTACGAAATTTTGGCGCTGACCGCCCGGTTCTACGAGCACGCTCTTCAGCAGATCGATGGGGCGACGGCCCTGGCCTACCTCTACGAGCGAGGTCTGAACGACGCCACCATTCAGCAGTTTCAGCTGGGGTTTGCGCCGGGGGGCTGGCAGACCCTCTACGGCTACCTGGTTGAGCAAAAGCACTACCCCGTCGAGCTGGTGGAAAAGGCAGGGCTGATTGTGCCCCGCCAAAAGGGCGACGGCTACTACGATCGCTTCCGCGATCGCCTGATGATTCCCATTCGCGACGGCCAGAGCCGAGTGATTGGCTTTGGTGGCCGCGCTCTGGGGGACGAGAAGCCCAAATATCTCAACTCCCCCGACACCGAGCTGTTTGACAAGGGCAAGACCCTCTATGGGCTGGACTTGGCGCGGGCGGCGATCGCCAAAGATGACCGGGCGATCGTGGTTGAAGGCTACTTCGACGTGATTGCCCTGCACTCTGCCGGGTTAGAAAACTCCGTCGCCGCCCTGGGCACAGCCCTCAATGCGGCCCAGGTGCGCCAGCTCCTCCGCTACACCGAATCCAAGCAAATTTTGCTCAACTTCGACGCCGATGCTGCCGGGGTTAAAGCGGCCCAGCGGGCGATCGGCGAAGTCGAAGAGATGGCCTACCGAGGCGACGTGCAGCTGCGGGTGCTGAACATTCCCGACGGCAAAGACCCCGACGAGTTTTTGCGGCACCACAGCGCCGCCGCCTACCGCGATCTGATCGAGGCCGCCCCCCTCTGGATTGACTGGCAAATTCACAACCTGATTGGCGGCAAAGACCTGCGCCAGGCCGACCAGTTTCAGCAAACCAGTCAGGCGGTGGTCAAGCTGCTCAGCGACATCGCCAACGCCGACACCCGCACCCACTACGTGCGCTACTGCGCCGAAATCTTCAGCAACGGCGACAGCCGCCTGGTGCCCCTGCTGGCCGAAAACCTCGTCACCCAGGTGCGCCGCCAGCGCCGCACCACCTCCGACGCAGCCCCCACCCGATC
>QBLT01000191.1 GCA_003249105.1 Leptolyngbya sp.
GGGGGAGGTGGAGTGACTATTGGTAAACCTGGGAGGGAAGGCGGATTAGCCCGGTGCTATGATGCTTGGGCGCTGTCGGTTCCGGTGGGGATCAGCCACCGGAGGCAACGGGGAAAGTGCAGTAAAAGGCTGCCGCTGTCCCGCAGCTGTGAAGCTATTTTGGTGTTTAGCGGGGTACCCCGCTAAACACCAAAATAGCTAAGCCAGAACGCCCGCCGATCGCCCGTCTGATTTTCCACTGTTCTTTCTTCGTCTGCGAGGTACGGATGAGTTATCGCATTGCTGCCCTGAGATCTATCGGAGCTGGTCTGCTATCTAAGGCTGCGAATCGTGGCCTGGTGGGAGCAGTGGCCCTGTTACTGCTGCTGCCCTTGCCCAGTCTGGCCCACCATCCGCTTGGGGGCCGAGTGCCCGCCAACTTTGCTGAGGGGTTTTTGTCGGGTCTGGCCCACCCCATCATTGGCCTCGACCACCTGGCCTTTGTGGTCGCCGTGGGTCTACTGGCAGCCGTTAGCACCTGGGGAATCACGATTCCCGCTGCCTTTGTGCTGGCGGCCATGGCTGGTACAGGGCTGCACCTGGCGGAGATTACGCTGCCGGCAGCGGAGCTTGTGATTGCTGGCTCGGTGCTGGGCTTTGGGGTGCTGCTGGCGCTTTGCAATCGGCCCCAAAGTAGCGTGATTACAGGCTTGACGGTGCTAGCTGGGCTGTTCCATGGATTTGCCTACGGCGAGGCAATTTTTGGCTCAGAGCCCATGCCGCTGGTGGCCTATCTGGCTGGGTTTACCGCCGTGCAGATGGGAATTGCGATCGCAGCCTTTCTCCTTGGTCGACAGCTCACCCAGCGGTCTACGGTGCATTTCGTACAGCGGGCTGGTCTGGTGATCTGCGGCATTGGGGTCACGTTTCTCGCCACTGCCCTCCTCAACAGCCTGCTTCCTGCCTAGAAGCACTCAGGGGGATGAGCACAACGCCACTGAGCGGGCTGCATCCCCCAAATTTTGCCAAATTTTCTCTCCTAGGCTGAGCCTGTTACAGAATAGGCACAAGGGCTAAGCATAAATGCTCGATAGGGCGGTATGCTTAAGCCGTTTGGTTGAGTCAGTGGTGCATTCCCTATGACCCTATCCCCGGCTTGGGCGGCGGCCCTGTTTATGCCCGCAACGGTCGGCCTGCTGTACCAGGCGGTGCAGCCCCATCCCTGGCCCTATCGCCTGCTGGCCCTGGCGCTGATGTTAATGAGTCTAGAGCAGGCCCACATGGCCAGGGTAGACTTGCGCCACGGGGAAATAGTGGGTCAGCGATCGCGCGATCCACGCCTAGGCCACTTTGGTCGCGTGGTTATGCTGGCGATCGCTGGTCAAGTTGCAGGCTTCGCCATAGCTGCCCTGGGGCATTTGGGCTGGGGGATGGGGTTAATCTTGGTCAGCCTGCTGGGGTTTAACCTGGCGGCCAATATTCGCTTAGAGCCAACGAACCCAAGACCCATTCAAGCGGCGGGCTGGCGATCGCGCCTCGACGTGCTGGCATTGGATGCGATCGCCCTCGGCCTTGCCCTGATGTGGATCGCCCAGCGAGCCCAGGGCTGGGTAGCTGGAGGTTTGTTTGTCATCACCGTTCTCTATGGCGGCAGCAAGTTGGTGGCCTACGTCACCGCCGCTCTGCGATCGGGTCCAGTAGCGGGCTCAGCGATCCATGTCGCCCACGCCGCTCAAGAGCATCCACAGGCCCCCCAGCAAAATTAGCAGCGCCAGTCCGCCCATCGCTCCGTCTAACCAGGGGGTTGTGGCCATTAGATATCTCCTTCTCCCTCAAACAGCGTTTCCAGAGGCATGGCCTCTAGGTTTAACGATTCTTGCAGATAGCGCGACACTACGTCTGACTGACCGTGGGTGACATACACCGTTTTAGCTCCCGTATTCTGCACCGTTTGAATGAGCCCCGGCCAGTCGGCGTGGTCAGAGAGCACAAACCCGCGCTCATAGCCCCGCCGCCGCCGCGCCCCCCGCACCGCCATCCACCCCGAGGCGAAGGCCGTTTGCGGGTGCTTAAACCGCTTCATCCAGCTTGAGCGATGGCCCGAGGGCGGTGCCAGCACCAGATCACCCGTGAAACTGTGGGTGCGGGGCATTTCTGAAGTGCAGATGGTGGGCACCATCGCCACGCCCTGCTGGCGGTAGATCTCAGTCAGCACGTGAATTGCGCCATGGACGTAGACAGGGCGATCGGTCAGCTGGGTTAGTTCACTCAGCACTCGCTGGGCTTTGCCAAAGGCGTAGCAAAACAAGATCGACGGCCGCTCAGGATCGCCCTGCCACCAGTCGTAGATCTGGCGAGTGGTTTCAGCGCCGCTCTCCCATCGGTAGATCGGCAGACCAAAGGTGGCCTCAGTGATGAACGTGTCGCAGGGCACCACCTCAAAGGGGGCACAGGAAGGATCGGCGCAGCGTTTGTAGTCGCCCGACACCACCCAAACTTCGTCCCGGTGCTCAACCCGAATTTGTGCCGAGCCCAGCACATGCCCCGCCGAGTGAAACGACACCCAGGTTTCGCCCAGCTTGAGCTTGTCGCCGTAGGTTACCCCCTGGAGCCGAATGTCTTCCCCCAGTCGCCGCCGCAAAATGCCCTCCGACTGAGCCGTGGCAATGTACTGGGTCGAGCCCGATCGCGCATGGTCGCTGTGGGCATGGGTAATCAGCGCCGTCTCTACCCCGCGCCAGGGGTCGATATAGAAGCCGCCCTTTTCACAGTAGAGCCCCTCAGGGCGCACAGTAATCAATGTCATCAGAAACTCTCGCGCTGGTGGTGTTCCCCCCTGTCCCCCTAAAGGGGGGTATTAGAGAGATTCTTTAACGCAGCAAATTTGGGGGAATTAGGTCTGAGCACAGATGGGCCTTACGAACGTCAGGGAACCAGCAAAAAACTGGTTAATCTTTCTTCTCTAGGCGAAACAGCAGCACCACAATCCCTATCACCCCCAGCTGCACCCCCAGGTTGGGCAGGGCGCTGCTGACATCGCGCCCTGCCAACAGCTGGGTAAAAAAGACAAACGCCCCGATCGCCCCTGAAGCCCCTACAGCCCCATAGATAAACTTACGCAGGCTTTTGTAGGGCGCTTGGGCTTCGGCCTTGAGCCGGGCATATTTTTCGGTGCTCATGCCTGGGGGAGGCGTGTCTGGCAGTTGGTCGGGTCGGCTATATTCAGGGCGCATCAATCGGGCCTTAATCAAGACATACTGTCATCCTACAAGGCATTCCCTGGGCAGTGATGGTTGACTAGCCCCCCTATACCTCGGCAACAACCTTAAGAATGCTCCCCCAATTAGCTAGTGCTATCGGAAATTACAGGCTATCCCAGTCCACAGGTTGGTAATGGTGCCAGTGGGTTCAGCCGAACTCAGCAGCCCAAAGAGATTCCCTGCCGAAAACTCGACCCCAAGGGAACTGTCCACCACCTCGACGGTGTAGGCCTCTTCTAGCTCCTGGCGAGTGGAGCCAATGCCAATGCCCGAGGCCGTGGTTAGAGGGGTATCGCCGTCGCCCGATCGCACTCCCCAGCCCACAAAGGTATTGTCATCGGCGTTTAAGACCAGACCATTCGACCAGCTCGCGATCGTCAACGGGCCAGAGGGGCACTCGCTGTTCTCGACCGTTTCCTCAGGTTCACCCAAAATCTGGGTCACGGCATCCAGAGTGGTAGCCATGTCACTTTCAAAGACCAGGGGAGTGGTCGAGCCCGTTTGCAGATTTACCACCTGTAGTCCTTCATCCGTCAGGATCAGGCCAGCCTCCTCAGATTGAGGCGTTTCCGCAGGGGTTTCCGTAGGGGTTTCTGCATCAGTGGGAGCCGGGGTGGTAGTCTCACTGGTGCAAGCGGTGGTGGTGATCAGTAGCGATAGCCCCAGCAGTGCGAGGGTTTGAGAAAAATGATTTTTTTTAGGCATAGTTCTAAAGGTTTTGGGTTATGACTGGAAAATAGAGCTTAAGCAGAGGGGTTTGCGCAGGAGTTAGCTGCTGTCTACCCATTAAACAAGCTGTGTTGGGCGCTTAGCCCCAACGCCCCCTCAGAATACGTGTTGGTGGGTAACAAGCAAGTTAAGTCTCATTGCCAAACCCACTTCCCTGACCAAACTCTTCTGAAACTGCATCTTTGAGGAACCCGCCATGGCCGATTCAGCCGATTTCCCCGCCGCCGATGCCGAAATTGTCACCGTTCGGCCCCAGCACGACACCGCAACGCTGCAAAAGCTGCCCTACTTTGTGGGCATTTCTGGGGCCACAGCGGGCTCCCACGGCATTTCGATGAATTTGGTGATCATTCCCCCCGGAGCCTCGGCAGAGCCCCACTTCCACAGAGACTACGAAACCGCAATTTACATTCTTCAGGGGCGGGTCAAAACGGCCTACGGCGAGGGTCTGAAGAAAACCATCGTCAACCAGGCCGGGGATTTTCTCTACATTCCGGCCGGGGTGCCCCACCAGCCCACCAACTTGAGCGACAGTGAACCGGCGCAGGCGATCGTGTCTCGCAACGACCCCAACGAGCAGGAAAATGTGGTGCTGTACAACGTGTGAGTGGCAGAGTAAGAGCGGGCTATATACAATGCTGCTGACTCTAAACAGATCATTGGCCTCGCCTTTCTTCAGACCATCTAACTCACTCCCCTGCACAACTTTTTGCCAAATCATTACGGTAGGGTCGAGCCATAATGTTGTTTAAGGCTTCCAAGGGGCAACCCTTTGGCAAAGGGTGCGATCGCTATCGGGAACATTCGGATTGTTTTGCAGATAGCCCGTCAGCCAATCACAACTCCACGACACCAGCTTTTCTGGATTGAGGATATTGAGATCCCAAATAATTAGGGTATTGTCTTCGCTGCCCGTAATGACCTTTGAGCCATCGGCGCTGAACTGAAGGGTTTTGATGCTAGCCTCGTGGCTGCCGATGGTGGCGATGGCTTCGCCATCGGAACTCCAGAGTCGAAGCATGTTGTCTTGCCCACCCGAGGCAAATTGACGTCCATCAGGGCTAAATTGCACCGCATACACTTCACCATCGTGGCTTTTTTCTAGAAAGCGGGGTGCTGGTTCATTCAGCGACCAGAGACCGATGGTGCGATCGCTATTGGCAAACACCAGGTTTTGACTATCGGGGCTAAAGCTTAAACCGTTAACGTTGGCTGGGCTTTCATAGGCATGTAGTAGTTTCGCCCCAGCGAGGTGCCAAACCTTTAAAGCACTATCTCCTCCCGCCGCCAAAAACTGGCCATCGGGGCTAAACCCAACCGCCAAAGCATTGGCACCTAGCTCAAAGGTCTGCTGAATTTGCCCGTCTAACCCACGAATTTGGATCAGGCCATCATCGCTAGCCGAGGCAATGGACTGACTATCAGGGCTAAAGGATACCGTACCGCCCCACTGGCCTTGGCGACTGATGACGCCCCTGGATTCGCCCGTTGCACTCCATAACTGCACCAGGCCAACCTGGGAGGCTTCTGATTCTTGCCCTACCGCTGCTATCCAGCGACCATCGGGACTTACTGCCACACCATCGACCCATACAGAGTTTGCCTTCAAGGTCTTCACCACCTGCCCTTGGGGAGACCAAAGTTTTAACGTGCCATCTTGGCTACCTGAAGTTATCTGCCCAGTTTGAGGGTTAATAGCAACTCCATTTATACCCTTCCTATGACCCTTGAGCTGCTCTATCCAGGTATTATCCCACTGCCACAGCCGCACACTTAGATCATCGCTGGCAGAAGCAATCCATGTACCATCAGGGCTAAAAGCCACATAGTTGATATAGTCTTGATGCCCGGGCAGGCTGGTTACTAACGTGCCATCGCGCTGCCAAACGCGGACAATGCGATCTTCTCCGGCAGCTACGATAAATTGACCATCGGGGCTAAATTTGACGGAACTCAACTCTCCATTGGCCACGGGCTGTAACTTGCTGAGTAAATTACCTTCGGGCGACCAAAGAGTAACGGTGCCATCTTGACTGACCGCTGCGATCGCCATGCCATCGGGGGTAAAAGTCACATCAAAGATACCGTCTTCAGTTTCTATAGTCTTAAGCAATGTGCCATTGGCTTGCCAAACGCGAATAGTGCTATCTAGACCGCCGGAAACCAGCGTGTTGTTGACTGGGTTGAAGCTGACACTCGTAACCGGCCCGGTGTGACCAGTTAGAGTTGCAAGCGGAGTGCCATCCTGTCGCCAAATCCGAACAGTTTTATCAATACTAGCCGAGGCTATTTGTTGGCCATCAGGGCTAAACCGCACAGAATAGACCCAATTTTCATGGCCTTGCAACGTTTTCACCAGTTCTCCCGCCATATTCCACAGGTAGATCTTTGTATCTGCACCACCTGCTGCCAGGGTTTGCCCGTCTGGGCTAAAGCTCACATCCACTAGACCACCACCGCCTGGCCCCTGAAGCGTATTGACTAGCCTTCCATCAGGCTGCCAGACTTTGACAGTTCCATCTAGGCTGGCTGAAGCCAGCAACTTGCCATCGGGGCTAAACTCAACCCCATAAACCCAGTTGCTGTGGCCCTCTAAAATGTTGTGCTCTTGCACCCGATACACAGCCTGGGCTAACTCAGAAAGCGTTTCTGCTCGTAGTGATCCCTTAATCCATTTCGACTTCTGGAGCTGAAGATTTGCCCTCAGCCCTTGCTGAAGAGACTCGAAGGGGTTCTTCAGGGCCAAACTAGCGGTAGACGCATAGTTCAGAGCCGTGATTTCTTGAAAAATGGCCTCCCGTCTGCGTATCTCGGCCAGCAACCCCAGGGCCGAGACTACTGCCAGAGCTACTATCGCTGAGCCTAGGGCAATTCTTTGATTACGCATGTCTCGCTTTTGCCGACGGGTTTCAGCTACTCGGCTAGTCGCTACAAAGTCTCGCTGGAGCTGCGTTAGGGCCGGGGATAAGTTTGATTTTTGATACAGCCAGGTTTCAATGGATTCTAGATTGCTACCTCGCAGAAGAAAGCTGTCGTCCCGCTGCTGACTATTCCATTCATCCGCTAACTTTAAGAGCCGAGTATGAGCTTTGACGTAGTCCAAGTCTCGATCAAAGGCGAGCAGCAACTCCTGAAAAGATTGCTCAAAGCTATTATCGCCGACAAAACTTATCCAGTTAATGTCCGCCAAGGGAGGTGGAACCTTACAGCCGCTAGTTTTCTGGCAAAGAATAGGTATTAATCGTTTATTAACTGAGATAGCATAGTCAAGCTCCTTAAGGCATTCCTTAGAAACTAAGGAGGCCGGACTCATCACAAACAAAAAATTATTGGAGTCTAAAATTCCTTGGCGAATGTCCTGCCGCCATTCTGACAAGGGCAAAATATCTTGCCAGTCGATCCAGTAGGTACGAGTAGCATTTTCAAGTCGATTGGTTAATATTTTAACAAACTCTTTGTCTCGACGAGAGTAAGACACAAAAACATCTAAGCTATTTATTTTCAATACATTGTCCGCCATAAAACCACACGATCAATACTACTTGCCCGTAGGTGTTTGATTACCCCAAGAAGAATCAAGGCCAAAATCACCGACCTCAACCCACTCAGAATTCAGCAATGACCACCAATTGGTAGCTAAATCTTTGGTGACAAACTCGTAGGGAAGCCAACCATAACCCGCAACGCCCCAATCTTTTCCATAGGAGTTTTGGAATAGAAAGGCCTCCTGAATATCACTATAGCCAATCACCAAAACGGCATGACCAAAAATTTTTGCGCTTTGCTTATTATCTGTTTTTTGATTCTGCTTGGTCTTAAACTCATTAAATTCTGTGATTATTTCCTCCGATGGTAGCGATATCCGCCCAGATACATCGTCACTTCCGAATTCATAGAGGAATCCGCACACCGCTGGAAACCCCGCTGCCAAGACGGCTTTAATTTGCGTTAAAATTAGGGTTCGATTACCTTGACTTACTGAGTCAAGCAAGTCAAGCCTAAAATATTTTAGGGTCTGATAGTTTTGAGCAAAGGCATAGCAAAATTGCGGTGGCTCATCATTAAAATTTAAAAAATTTACGTCGTAGGGCCAATACTGCTCAGCTGGTATGCCGAATAACTGTAATGCCTTCAGCGTCTGACGAATAGAGGCCCCAACGTCAAACATGGCAGTCAGGAAATCATTAACTTTTTCTTGCTTTATATTTTCGATTATTTTGCGACGCTGCTCAAGGAAATTTAGCGATAAAGTATCTAAGCCATTTAAGAGAGCTTCTGAGCGTTTATCAACATCTCCCTCCCCAGGTAAAAGCACATCTTTCAACATCTTCTTTAGTTCTTCCCTATGTGCTTCTTCTTGCTTTCTTAGGTGTCGAGTAACTTTATACAAAAACCGTGCTGACAACGATGCAGGTGTAAAATCTGAGGAAGGTCGGTCTGCAAGTCTATTTTGAAAATATTCAACCAAAGAAGCTACAGCATGGCTGGTACAAGAATTGAATTCTTTTTGAAGCTTGACCTCAGAGCACCAGTAACTTAAGTCGACAATATCCGGCAATATATAAACCTGAGCGGTTTTTTCTCGAAGTTGGCCAGATAGATTGCTATTCAGAAGTTGGCCAGATAGATTGCTATTCAGAAGTTGGTCAGATAGATTGCTATTCAAAGGGATACGCAGTGGCGGGAATTCGTCTGCTGAACTTGTTCTGTTCCCGATAGTAGACAGTGAACTTCTTGCTTCTTCTTCTTGCGGCATTTCTTCTTTACTTAGTAAGTTATACATGGTTTGCGGGTCGATCTTGATGATATTTTCAGGTCTAAGAGTTTTAGAGGATAAATCGAAATCAGGAGATGGCAATTGGTTTAGTCTTTCCAATTCTTGCTCTAGAGTGCTGCCTCTACCATGCTGAGCTATGGGAGCAATTTTATGAAGAATTCGCCGAGCTTTAATTAAATCGGGATTATCGTATTCGTTAATATTTATCTTGTTAGGCTTCTGAGTAATTTCGCTTGGGAAAAGGAAGTTAAAAACTCTAGGACTGATAGGAGGCAGTAGAGGACTAGAATGAATAGAATCTGGACTTGGACTAACAGCGACTAAATCAATTCCAGAGGTTAGACCGCGCGAGATTATTTTAATGTCCCTACGCAGATGAGCAATAGCCTCTCGAAGTGGAATCTTAGTTCCTCTGACCCTAATTTGTATTTTTTCAATAGGATTCCATGCTAAAGCAAACGGAGTTCCACGAAAAGGGTTAGATGCTGCCTGAAAAGATTCGAGAAAATTATCAAAACCTTTTAAGATTTGAATTTGCCTAATGAGAGCATTGATTTTTTCAGTTTTTAGACTGTAGTCATTAGCATCAGATGTATCTGGCAACCAACCTGTTTTTCTCTCATTCATCTTTGGCGCTCCAATGTACTTAAAGAATGTGACCGATCAGAATTGAATCTGCCTTTTCGAGATTAAAGATAGTAATTAGTCACCGCAACAAAGCTGGTCTATTGCGAATGGGGCAAAAGTTTGTAG